>DATLLK010000213.1:0-4116 GCA_035537895.1 Planctomycetota bacterium | reverse complement strand
GTTCGCGAAGCAGGGCATCCCGCCCGACCCCGCGAACCCGAAGAGCCTCGGGACCACGGGCACGAAGCTGATGGGGGTCTCCGGCCAGGTGCGAAACCCCGGCCTGTGGGAGTTCGAGCCCGGCATCACGCTCCGCGAGCTCGTCTACGGCTACGGCGGCGGCCCGCTCCCGGGGCGGAAGGTGCGCGCGGTGATCCCCGGCGGGCTCTCGATGCCCGTCCTGCGCGACGAGGAGCTCGACGTGAAGATGGGGTTCGAGGAGCTCGTGCGGGCCGGCAGCGGGCTCGGGACGGGCACGGCGATCGTCATGGACGACTCGTGCGACATGGTCGAGGCGTCCGTCAACATCGCCCACTTCTTCGCCCACGAGTCGTGCGGGCAGTGCACGCCGTGCCGCGAGGGCTGCCACTGGATGGAGAAGGTGCTGCGGCGGATCGCCGCGGGCGACGGACAGGCGTCCGACCTCGACCTCCTCGAGACGATGTTCAAGGGCATCGAGGGCCGCACGATCTGCGCGCTCGCCGACGCCGCCGTGTGGCCCGTGCGCAGCATCGTCCGCAAGTTCCGCGGGGACTTCCTCGCGAGGATGGCGCCGGCGCCGGCCGCCGCGGGAGCCTGACCCATGCCCACGATGACGATCGACGGGCGCAAGCTCGAGTTCGCCCCGGGCCGGACCATCATCGAGGTCGCGCACGCGGCCGGCATCGAGGTCCCGCACTACTGCTACCACCCGGGCCTCTCCGTCGCCGGCAACTGCCGCGTCTGCATGGTGGAGGTCGAGAAGAACCCGCGGCCGCAGATCGCCTGCTACGTGCAGGCGCAGGACGGCATGGTCGTCAGCACGCAGAGCGCGCTCGCCCGCGAGGCGCGCGCGTCCGTGATGCAGATGCTGCTGGTCAACCACCCGCTCGACTGCCCGATCTGCGACCAGGCCGGCGAGTGCAAGCTCCAGGACTACGCCTTCGAGTTCGGCGCCCCGACCGCCGCGACGCCGGTCGAGAAGACGCACGGCCGCAAGAACGTGCCCTTCGGCGAGAAGATCGTCTACGACATGGAGCGGTGCATCAAGTGCACCCGCTGCGTGCGCTTCACGGACGAGGTCACCCGGTCGCACGAGCTCTCCATGGGGAGCCGCAGCGACCACGAAGAGGTGATCATGACGTCGCGCGGCGAGTTCACGACGCCGTACGCCATGAACATCATCGACCTCTGCCCGGTCGGCGCGCTGACGTCGAAGGACTTCCGGTTCGAGAGCCGCGTCTGGTTCATGGACTTCACGGAGTCGGTCTGCACGGGCTGCGCGCGCGGCTGCAACGTGACGATCGGCTCGCGCGGCGGGCGGTTCCTCCGGATGACGCCCCGCGAGAACCAGGACGTCAACCGCTGGTGGATGTGCGACCCGGGCCGGCTCGGCTTCAAGTTCGTCAACTCGCCCACGCGGCTCGCGACGCCGATGGCCCGCCGGGGCCCGGGCGCCACCGACTGGGCGCCGGTCACGTGGGACGAGGGCATCGCGCTCGCCGCGGACGCGCTCCGGGGCGCGGGGCGCGGCGGCGTGCTCGCCGACGCGGGGCTGACGATCGAGGAGCTCCACCTCCTCGGCCGGATCGCCTCGGTGCTGCGTCCCGGGGACCTGCGCTACGCGTCGCGCGTCGGGACCGACGAGGACGGCTTCCTCATCGTGAACGAGAAGGGGGCGAACCAGCGCGGGGCCGAGCTCCTCGGCTGGAAGCGGGCGACCGCGCCCGCGCCGGCGGCGATCCTCGCCGTCGAGCGCGGCGAGAACGTCCCGGAGGCGCTGCGCGTCGGCGCGGACGCCCCCGTGGTGCTCGCGACGGACCGGCGCGACGTGCCCGCGACCGCGCGGGTGGCCTTCCCGCTCGCGACCTGGGCGGAGAAGGACGGCTTCCTCGTCAACGTGGACGGGATCGTCCAGCCCGTGCGCCGGGCGCGCTCGGCGGGCCCGCCGGGCGCGTGGCAGCCCTTCGAGCTGCTCGAGGAGCTGCGGCTCGCCGTGGACACGACGGCCGAGCCGCTCGGCCGCGAGGGCGTGCTCGCGGCGGTCCGCGCGCTCCCCGCGTTCGCGGGCGTCGCGTTCCCCGACGTCGTCTTCGGGCCCGCGCCCGCCGCCACGGTGGCCGCTCCCGCGACGAGGACCCGATGAGCGCGACGCTCCTCCCCCTCGCCGGCGCCGCGGCCGAGCCCGGCCTCGTCGACCACCTCTGGAAGGTCCTCGAGGTCGTCATCGTCGTCCACGCGCTCCTCATCCTGGGGGCGGTCGCGGTCTGGGCCGAGCGGCGCGTGTCGGCGCTGATCCAGGACCGCCGCGGGCCCAACCGCGTGGGCCCGCTGGGGCTCCTCCAGTCCATCGCGGACCTCGGGAAGTTCATCTTCAAGGAGGACGTGGTGCCGGGCCACGTCCACAAGTGGATGTACGTGCTTGCGCCGGCGATCTCCCTGATCCCGTCGATGGTCACCTTCGCCGTGATCCCCTACGGCCCCGGGCGCCAGGTCGCCGACCTCGACATCGGGATCCTCTACGTGCTCGGCGTCGCGAGCCTCGGCGTGTACGGGATCACGCTCGGCGGGTGGGCGAGCAACAGCAAGTACGCGCTGCTCGGCGGCGTGCGGTCCGCGGCCCAGATGGTCTCCTACGAGGTGGTCCTCGGGATCAGCGCCGTGGGCGTCCTCCTGATGGCCGGCACGCTGCACCTGAACGAGCTCGTGGCCTGGCAGGCGGGGCACGGCTGGTTCGTCTTCCACCAGCCGCTCGGGTTCGCCCTCTTCCTGACCGCCGCCTACGCCGAGACGAACCGGCTGCCCTTCGACCTGCCGGAGGCCGAGTCCGAGCTCGTGGCCGGGTACCACACCGAGTACTCGTCCATGAAGTTCGCGCTCTTCTTCCTGGCCGAGTACACGAACATGATCGTGTCGTCGGCCCTCGTGACGACGCTGTTCCTCGGCGGCTGGTCCTTCTTCGGCCTCGAGCGCATCGGCTGGGTCATGGGCGTCCTGATCTTCTCGGCGAAGACGCTCTTCCTGCTCTTCGTCTACATCTGGGTCCGCTGGACCCTGCCCCGCTTCCGCTACGACCAGCTGATGTCGCTCTGCTGGAAGTGGATGTTCCCGCTCTCGCTCGCCAACGTCCTGTTGACCGCCGCGGCGCAGGCCGTGGGCTCGCCGCTCGCCGTCTGGGCGACGCCCGTCCTCGCGCTCGCCATGGCCGCGGGCGCGGCCGTGCTCGCGCAGCGCCGGGACGCGGGTCCTCCCCCCGAGCTGCTGACCGGCGCCGTCCCGCCGGCGACGAGGTGACCCGTGGCCGCGCGCATCAAGACCGTCGTCCGGCACGCCACCTCGCTGAAGGAGCGCATCTTCCTCCCGGCCCTCTTCGGGGGCCTCGGCATCACCATCCGCCACTTCCTCCGGGGCCTGCGCGGCAAGACCGTGACGATGCAGTACCCCGAGGAGCGGTGGGAGGTGAAGGACAACTACCGCGGGGCGCCGGTCCTCGTGAAGGACGACGAGGGCCGCCCCAAGTGCGTGGCCTGCAGCCTCTGCGAGTTCGTCTGCCCGCCCAAGGCGATCTACATCGTCCCCGGCGAGCTCGAGGGGGGGAGCAACGTCGAGCGCGGCCCCGCCGTGTTCAACATCAACATGCTCCGGTGCATCTTCTGCGGGCTCTGCGAGGAGGCCTGCCCCGAGGAGGCCATCTTCATGTCGAAGGAGTTCGAGCTCTGGGGCGAGACCCGGGCCGACCTCGTCCACGACAAGGAGACCCTCTACGCGCTCGGCGGCATCCGGCCCGACCCCATCAAGAAGTGGTCGCACAAGTGATCACCCAGGCGCTGTTCGTCCTGTTCGGGGCCGTCGCCGTCGTCTCCGCCCTGCTCGCGGTCACTCGCAAGAACGCGGTCGCCGCCGCGACGTGGCTCGTGCTCATGTTCTTCGGGCTCGCGGCGGTCTTCGTCCTGCTCGAGGCGTACTTCACCGCGGTGGTGCAGGTGGTCGTCTACGCCGGCGCCATCATGGTCCTGTTCCTGTTCGTCATCATGCTCCTCGACCTGAAGGAGGCGGACCTTCGCGCCGCGTCGGGACCGCGCTTAAAGATCGCGGGCG
>DATLLK010000212.1:0-2251 GCA_035537895.1 Planctomycetota bacterium | reverse complement strand
GGAACGACCGGTACCCGCACGCCTGGCTGAAGTTCCCCGCCTCGTAGAGGTCGTCGCCGTCGACGTCGATCAGCGCGCCGAGCCCGCCGGCCCAGGAGTGCCCGTCGGACACGTCGCCGCGCCGGCCCATCCCCGCGCCCTGCGCGTTGCTGCTGACGATCTTCTTGTCGCTGTGGTAATCGGCCCGGTCTTCACCAGCCTTCGCGGGGCGCGGTTCCGCGTAGTACTTGTCGTTCCCGCTGCGGTCGGCGAGGACGCCGACGCCGCCCGGGCCGCCGTAGCCCTGGCCGTCGCCCTCGATCAGCGTGAACGTGTCGTTGCCGCCCGCGTCGAGCAGGAGCCCCGTTCCGAAGACGCCCGCGCCCTGCCCCGTGGAGCAGAGGTACTCGTCGTCGCCCCCCTCGTCGACGAGAACGCCCATCCCGAGGACTCCGCAGCCCAGAGCGAGCCGGTCCGCCTTGTAGTAGTTGTCCCGTTGCCCCCCCACGTAGAGCACGCCGCAGCCGAGGATCCCCGACGCCACGTCGCCGGCCGTCCGCGGAGGCGTGTTGGGGGTCACGCCATAGTCCATGCCGACGCGGGCGCCGTCGTCGAGCAGGAGCGCGACGCTCAAGGGGCGGTCCGAGGCGGTCGAGGCGATCGGCCCGCTCCAGTTGTTCCGCGCGTCCACGCGCACGACGAGGAACGGCGCGTCCGCCGACTGCTCGTTCACGGGGTGGTTGTCGAAGAGGACGGTCCCCCACGGCGTCTCGATGCGCACCTCGAACTCGGGCCACCCGTCCTCGGGCCGGGGCGCGGCCGCGATCTCCCACCGCGCACGTTGGACGGCCTCGAGCGCCTTCAGGCTCCCGTAGTGGAGCGAGTGCTCGTCGATCGCCCGGGCGGCGTCCTCGATCTCGGGCACGTAGCGCACGGCGTCCGGCGTCGCCTCGAGCAGCCCCGCGACCTCGCGGAACACCGCGGACCGCTGCGCGGGCGTCACGCGACGCAGGCCGACGTCGATCCACCGTCGGGCGTCGATCAGGGCCACGACGAGGCGGGCGAGCGGCAGGCGCAGCGGCTCGGGCACGCCCTGGGAGGCGGCCTTCAACTTCTCGGGGTCTGCCGCACCCAAGGCGCCGGCCGCCGTGAGGAGACGGGCGAGTGCATCGCTGAGCGGTTCCGAGGCGGCCACCTTCGGCTCGTACAGCCCCATCCCGAACCCGCGGAAGCCGCCGATCCGACGGTCCGTCCCGAGGACGACGCCCAGCTTGTAGAGGCTGCCCGGCCCCTCCTCCGGCGCCGTAGTGAGCGACTCGGGCGTCAGCAGGTCCTCGACGGGGTTCCCGAGCGTGCGCACGAACGGGTAGACGTCGGTCGGTCGCGCGAGCAGGTCGTCGAAGAAGGGGAGCTTGAACGGGATCGAGTGCGGCCAGCGCGGCCAGGAGTCCTTCGGGCGAAAGCCGAGGTCGGCTTCCGTGAGCCCGGCCGAGCGGAGCGCCTCCTCGAAGACGTCGGGCGCGGGGGGCGGCGCCGGTGCGTCCTCGCCGCGGACCGTCCCGGCGACGAGCGCGAGCGCGGCGAACCCCATCGCGATCCGGCGCATCACCGTGCCTCCGTCGTCCCTGGGAACCGCTGCAGAGCGTACGATCCCGGGACGATGACCGCGACCCGCCGCTTCGCCGCCGTCACCCCGGCCCTCGTCGAAGCCCTCGCGGGAATCGTCGGGCGCGAGAACGTGGTCACGCAGGGGCCCGACCTCGACCGGTACGCCCACGACGAGTCGGAGGACCTCTTCGTCCCCGCCGACGTGGCCGTCCGACCCGTCACGACCGACGAGATCTCCCGGATCCTCGCCCTCGCCACGAGGGAGCGCGTGCCCGTCACGCCTCGAGCGGCCGGCACGGGCCTCTCCGGGGGCGCGATCCCCGTCCACGGCGGGATCGTCCTCTCGATCGAGCGCATGGACCGGATCCTCGAGATCGACGAGGACAACCTCGTCGCGGTGGTCCAGCCGGGCGTCGTGACGGAGCGCCTCCAGCAGGACGTCGAGGCGCGCGGGCTCTACTACCCCCCCGACCCGGCGAGCCGCGGGTCCTGCACGATCGGCGGCAACGTCGCCGAGAATGCGGGCGGTCCCCACTGCGTGAAGTACGGGCTGACCGGCGACTACGTGATGTCGCTCGAGGCCGTCCTCCCCGACGGCCGCGTGATGCGCACCGGGGGCCGGCTCCGCAAGGACGTCGCGGGCTACGACATGACGCACCTGCTC
>DATLLK010000211.1:0-2005 GCA_035537895.1 Planctomycetota bacterium | reverse complement strand
TGCTCGCGCCCTGGGTCGACAAGGGCGCCCAGGTCGTCGCGATCAACCCGACCTGCTCGATGATGATGCGCCGCGAGTACCCCGAGCTCGTGGCCGAGGAGGACCGGCCCGTCGCGCGGCGCGTCGCCGCCGCGGTCCGGGACGCGGGCGAGTTCCTCTGGTCCCTGCGCGACGACCCGCGCTTCTCCACCGACTTCAAGTCGACGCCCGGCGCGGCCGTCGCCTATCACGCGCCCTGCCACCTCCGCGCGCAGGCCGTGGGGTTCAAGGGGCGCGACCTCCTGAAGAAGATCCCCGGGGTCGTGCCGGCCATGGTGCTCGAGTGCTGCGGCCACGACGGGACGTACGCGATGACGGTCGAGGGCTTCGAGCCGTCGCAGAAGCACGGGCGCAAGGCCTTCGAGGGCATGAAGGAGGCCGAGGCGCAGGTGTGGGCGACGGAGTGCCCCCTGGCCGCCCTCCAGTTCCAGCAGCACGCGGGCGTCAAGCCGATGCACCCCATGTCGATCCTCGCCCGCGCGTACCGCGAGGACGGCTTCCCGCAGCGCGTGGCGAAGGACGCGGGCAAGGCCCCGGAGGCGTGAGATGCGGACGATCGCGCGTCGCGAGATCACGGACTGGCAGACCTACGAGGACGCGCGGGACGCGATCCGGCGCGAGGTCATGCGCGAGAAGGAGCGGCGTCGCGTGCACGTCGGCGACCACCTGACGTTCCTCTTCGAGAACGCGCTCACGATGCGCTACCAGGTCCAGGAGATGGTGCGCGCCGAGCGGATCGTGCGCGAGCGCGACATCGAGCACGAGCTCGCGACGTACAACGCGCTCCTCGGGGGCCCTGGCGAGCTCGCCGCGACGCTCCTGATCGAGATCGACGATCCCGAGGCGCGCGCCCGCCTCTTGCGGGAGTGGAAGGACCTGCCGCGCCATGTCTACGTCGAGGTCGAGGGCGGCGCCCGTGTGCCCGCTCGCTTCGACGAGGGGCAGGTGGGCGAGGAGAAGCTCTCCTCCGTCCAGTACCTGAAGTTCGACGTCGGGGGCCGCGTCCCGGTCGCGGTCGGCTGCGACCTCGCGCCGATCGCCGCGCGGACGGTCCTCGACGCCGACCGTCGCGCGGCGCTCGAGGCCGACCTGCGCGACGGATAGCGCCAGGGGCCCGACCTCGTCGGCGTCCGGCGTCGCGCGTGCAACGCAAACGTTGCACCCCGACCGCGCCCCGCTCACGCCGGCGTTTCGCGCGCTTCCTGCGTGCGCGAACGGGGTATGAAGGGGACGGAACGCGGCGTTCGCGCGCGTCGCGCGGGCGAGCGTCCCGGTCGGAGGGACCCCGCGTGGGACGCCGCCCTCGTCGGCTCCTCGTCCTCGCCCTCGTGGTCCTCGCGCGCGGCGCGTCCGCGGGCGACGTGGAGCCCGTGCGTCCCTACGAGAGCGAGACGGCGTTCCTGCCGGTGAACGTCGTCGACATCCGGGCGCTGGCCGCGTGGAAGGAGCAGGGGATCTCCCCCGCGCACCGGTGCAGCGACGAGGTCTTCGTCCGACGGGTGTTCCTCGACCTGATCGGCAGCCTCCCCGAGCCCCTCGAGGCGCGCCGGTTCCTCCTCGACCGCGCCGAGGACAAGCGTGCCCGGCTCGTCGACGCGCTCCTCGAGCGCGAGGAGTTCGCCGAGTACTGGGCGATGCGGTGGTGCGACGCGCTCCGCGTGAAGGCGGAGTTCCCGGTGAACCTCTGGCCCAACGCGGTCCACGCCTACCACCGGTGGATCCTCGATGCGCTGCGCCGCAACGTCCCTCTCGACCGATTCGCGCGCGCCCTGCTGACCTCGAGCGGAAGCAACTTCCGGGAGCCCGCGGTGAACTTCTACCGGGCCGTCGCGTCGCGCACGCCGACGGGCCTCGCGTCGGCCTTCGGCCTGGCGTTCCTGGGCGAGCGCGTGGAGCGGTGGACTCCGGAGCGCCGCAAGGGCCTCGAGGCCTTCTTCTCGCGCGTCGCCTGGAAGCGGACGTCGGA
>DATLLK010000210.1:0-2344 GCA_035537895.1 Planctomycetota bacterium | reverse complement strand
TGCCGAGGCCGTGGGGGCCAGCGTGGGCGCGCCCGCCCGCGAGGCGTCGAACGACCCCGGAGGGGGGGCGCATCGGGAGACTCACCTGACCGAGCGGGCGCGATGGCGGAGGCCCGCGCGAGGTGAGATCTCGCTTTCACGGTCTCGCGGTGTGTAGCTGTGGCCGCGAGCGCCGCGTGTCAAGACCCCGACACGTACGCGAGCGGCCGCGCCGCACGGGCCCCGCCAGCGCGCCCGCTCGGTCAGGTGAGTCTCCCGATGCGCCCCCCCTCCGGGTGGCAGCGCTCCCCCGGAGGGTGCGCGGACACGACGGTCCGCGCGCTCCGGGGTCGTTCGACGCCTCGCGGGCGGGCGCGCCCACGCTGGCCCCCACGGCCTCGGCACGCGTACAGTGCCGCGCCATGACGCCGGCCGAGGACCCGCCGGACGAGGACCGCCTGACCCTCGCGGACGCGAGGGACGGGTGGGCGCTGTTCGACGAGACGGAGCGGCTGGACGCGTTCCACAGCCTGCCCCGCCCCGAGGCGGAGGACTTCTTCCTCGACCTGCCGTCCGCGGACCAGGCGCACCTCGTGATCGTCATGCCCGCGGCCGAGCGCCGGTCGTGGCTGCGCCTTCTCGCCCCCGACGACGCGGCCGACCTCATGCAGGAGGTGCCGGCCGAGCAGCGCGCCTCCCTCGTCGCGCTCCTCGACGAGGTGACGCAGAAGGACGTGTCGGCGCTCCTCGCGTTCGCGGAGGACGACGCGGGCGGGCTCATGGACCCTCGCTACGCCCGTCTGCGGCCCGACATGAACGTGGACGAGGCGATCACCTACCTGCGGCGCGTGGCGCGCGACCGCCCCGGCCTCCTCTACTACGCCTACGCACTGGACGCCGAGAACCACCTCCTCGGCGTCGTGTCGTTCCGCCAGCTCTTCCGGTCGCCGTCGGACCGCTACGTCCGCGACGTGATGACGACCGACATCGTGAAGGCGGACGAGACGCTCGACCAGGAGGCCCTCGGGCGCCTGTTCCAGCGGCACGACCTGCTCGCGATCCCCGTCGTGGACGCGCAGAACCGGATGAAGGGCGTGGTGACGGTCGACGACATCGTCGACGTCGTGCAGGAGGAGGCGACGGAGGACATCCAGAAGATCGGCGGCACGGAGGCCCTCGACGCGCCGTACCTGCAGACGTCGCTCAAGTCGATGGTCCGCAAGCGCGCGGGATGGCTGGCGGTCCTGTTCCTGGGCGAGACGCTCACGGCGTCGGCGATGGGCCACTTCGAGGACGAGCTCGCGCGCGCCCTCGTCCTGTCCCTGTTCATCCCGCTGATCATCAGCAGCGGGGGGAACTCGGGCTCGCAGGCGACCACGCTCGTCATCCGCGCGATGGCGCTGGGCGAGGTGCGGTTGAAGGACTGGTGGCACGTCGTCCGCCGCGAGATCGCGGCGGGCCTCGCGCTCGGCGGGATCCTCGGCGTCGTGGGGTTCCTGCGGGTCGGGCTGTGGCACGCGTTCTCGCCCGGCATCTACGGCGCGCACTGGGCCGGCATCGCCGTGACGGTCGCGATCGCGGTCGTCGGCGTCGTCACGTGGGGCACGATCGCGGGCTCGATGCTCCCCTTCGTGCTCAAACGCCTGGGCCTCGACCCCGCGAGCGCCAGCGCGCCCTTCGTGGCGACGCTCGTGGACGTGTCGGGGCTCGTGATCTACTTCAGCGCCGCGAGCCTGATCCTGTCGGGCACGCTGCTCTGACGGGCGCACGGCGGGCGCGTCACGCGGCGACGACGTCGATGCGGGCGGGGCGGGGCGGCTCGCCGACCTCGCAGGGCGTCCCCGCCTTCGCGTCGTCCCAGCGGACGTAGGCGAGGGCGCGGGCACGCCCGTCGCGGCCGGCGACGGCCGTCGTGACGCGGCCGACGGCGCGACCTTCGCGAAGGACCGGCGTGCCCGGCGCGGGAACCGCGGCTCCCTCGACCGCGAGCCGCACGAGGAGGGAGGGCGGGTGGCCGCGGTGGCGCGCCATGACGACGGCTTCCTGCCCGAGGTAGCAACCCTTCGTCCAGGAGATCGCAGCGTCGAGGACGGCCTCGTTCGGAATGACGCGTTCGTCCGTCTCGCTCCCCCACCACGGCGTGAGCGTCTCGACGCGGGCCACGTCGAAGGCCTCCTCGCCCGCGGGCGCGCCGCCCGACGCGAGCAGGGCCTCGAGCACGGCGTCCCGGGCGGCAGCGGGGACCGCGATCCGCGCGCCGGGGCGCGAGCGAAGGTCGCAGCGGGCGACGAGGGCGCCGGCGCCCGAGAGGGCGCCCGCCGCGGCCTCGAGGACCGCGGGCACGCGCGCGCCCGAGAGCAAGAGG
>DATLLK010000209.1:0-2929 GCA_035537895.1 Planctomycetota bacterium | reverse complement strand
GATCCTCGTCGACCACGATCGGATCGAGCCGAGCAACCTCCCTCGTCAGATCCTCTTCGGGGAGGGCGACGTCGGCCGCTCGAAGGCCGAGGTCGCGGCGGAGCGGCTCGCGCGTCCGGGGCTCTCGGCGCGCGCCGTCGTCGCGCGCTTCGACGCGGGCACCGCGCCCGCGCTCCTCGCCGAAGCCGACGTCGTGATCGACGCGACGGACGGGCCCGAGGCGAAGGACTTCGTCAACGCGGCGTCGGTCACGGCGGGTCGGCCTCTCATCCACGCGGCGGCCCTCGGGAGCGAGGGGCGCGTGCTCGACGTCCCGCCCCACGGCCGGCCGTGCCTTGCCTGCCTCTTCGGGCGGCTCGCCGCGGGCGGGGAGACGGGCGACACGTGCGCGCGACTCGGCGTGTGGCCCGGCGTCGCGGGGGCGACCGGCGCCCTCGCCGCGGAGGCGGCGCTCGCGCGCCTCGTGCGCCCCGACGCGGCCTCGCGCGGCCTGCGCGTCCTCGACCTCGCCGCGGGGCGGGGGACGACGCTCGGCGCGGCGGCCGATCCCGGCTGCCCGGTGTGCGGGGCCCACGACCGCGACGCCGCGGCGCGGGGCGACCTCTCCGCTCCCGCCACCGCGTCGGTCCTCGATGCGGCGCCGCCCGACGTCCTGGACCTGCGCGAGGAGTCGTGCCCGATGAACCTCCTGCGCGCCCGCCGGGCGGTGGAGCGCGCCGGCGCGGGCGAGGCGGTCGAGATCTGGGTCGGTCGCGAAGGCGCGGCGACGGTGCCCGAGGGGCTCGCGTCGCTCGGCCACGCGGTGCTCGAGCGCGGCGAGGTCACGGGGGGCGAACGGGTGCTCGTGCGTCGTGCGCGCACCGCGCGGGGCCCCGCGCTCGCGGGGACCGACGCGTGGCTTCGACGCTACGCGCGCCAGATCGTGCTCCCCGAGGTCGGGGAGGACGGTCAGCGGCGGTGGAACGACGCGCGGGTCGAAGTGGCGGGGACCGGGCCCGCGCTCGTCGCGTTCGCGGTCCACCTCGCCGCCGCGGGCGTCGGGCGGCTCGCGATCCGGGACGACGCGGCCGTGGGCGACCGCGCCGGACGCTGGCCGTTCGCCGCACGCGACGCGGAACGGCCGTGCGGCGAGGCTCTCGCGGAGGCGCTGGCGCGGCACTCGGGCGTCGTGGCGGAGGCGTCCGCCGCGCTCGAGGAGCGCCCGGGCGTGCTGCGCGCGCGCGTGGAGGACGTGGTGCTCGAACGCTCCGTCGGCGCGCTCGCGCAGGCGGACGGGGCGCTGCTCGCCGACCACGCCATGCGGCGGCTCCTCCTGGGCGAGCGCGCGCCGCCGATGATCGCCGTCCGGGCCGACGCGACCGTCGGCAGGTGAGCCCGGCCCCGCGGCGGAGCGCCTCGGGACGCCGCGTCACGCCGGCGGCTCACAGCCCCACGATGCGGTACATCTGCGAATAGAAGAGGATCACGCGCAGGCCGACGATCGCGCCGAGGCCGAGGACGAGGAGGGGCTTCATCAGGGCCGCCGCCCTCGCGCGCCGCATCCGGGCCTCGCCCTCGAGGTCCGCCGCCGCATGCCGGCAGGCCTCGCCGAAGCGTCCCGACGTCTCCCCCGTCACGAGGCCGCTCGCGATCGAGGGCGGGACGCGACGCCACGCGGTTGCGAGCGGACGGCCCGCGCGCACGAGGGCCTCCGCGTCGTGCAGGTCGTGCGCCGCGCGCCCTCCCGCCCCCGAGGACTCCGCGAGCGGGATGGACGTCGTCCAGGGGACGCCCGCCTCGTGCATCCAGCCGAGGGCGCCGAGCGCGCGGGCGTCCGCCTCGAGGACCGCGGCGCGTCCGCGGACGAGGCGAAGGAGGGGCCGCTCGGCGAGGTCGTCGCCCCGGGCGGTGGCGCGGCGTGCGGCCCGCTGCAGCGCGAGCAGCGTGTGGAGGGGGACGAGGACCGCGAGCGCCCAGAGCACGGCGGATCCGATCCGGCCGGCCACGAGGTCGGGGATCGGGAGCACGAGCGCGGCGACGTGCGCGACCAGGATGGGATAGGCCATCTCCCCCTTGCGCTCCCGCTCGCGGCGCTCCTCCTCGTCGTGGCGGGCCGCGAGCCCCGTCAACGCGTCCTCGAGCCGGCCGGACGCTTCGCCGGCGCGCAGGACGGCGACGTCGATCGGCGGGACCAGGCGCTCCAGCGCATCGGGAAGGGTGGCGCCCGCCGCGAGCGCGCCGCACGCCGCCGTCCACGCCGGGGGAGCGCCCTTGCCGACGGCCAATTCCAGGGCCTGCGGCCACGCCATCCCCGCGCCGTGCAGGTGCGCGAGGTTCCGGTAGACCACGCCCGGCGGGAGGCTCATGGCGCGATGGTATCGTCGCCCCTGCCGCACGGGCGCCCGCCGACTACAATCGGCGGACGCCGCGCCCGGCGCTCGGCGGGCGCCCGCCCGGGAGAGTCCCCATGGCCGACGTCATCCAGTGCCCGACCTGCTCGAAGAAGTTCCGGCTCCCGGAGCGGCCGCCGGCGGTCTTCACCTGCACCGGATGCGGGACGGCGATGGACCTGTCCTCGTTCCGCGCCGCCGCCCCGGCCGCGCCCGTCGCCGCGCCGCCCGGAGCGCCGTCTGCAGAGGCTCCGGCGAAGACGTCGCGCCGTTCGTCGGCGACGCGCGCCCACGGCGCGCGCACGTCCCGCTCGAGCGCCTCGCGCGGTGCCCGCGCGCGCCGCGGCGCGGCGGCGCCGGCCGAGGAGGGTGACGACGCCGGCGGTCGCCTCGCGCCCCCGAAGGACAACAGCAAGACGATCCTCGTCGCCTCGCTCATCGGCCTCGTCGTGGTCGGGGGCATCGGGTTCCTCGCGCTGAGGAAGAAGGACCCGCCGACGCCCGCACCCAAGGAGTCGGCCTCGGGCGTGGACGGCGCGGTCGAGGCCGACTCCTTGGGC
>DATLLK010000208.1:0-6821 GCA_035537895.1 Planctomycetota bacterium | reverse complement strand
GATACCGCCCCGGCCACCTCCGCCGTGGAGCTACCCGGCGCCGAGGACCCGACGGGACAGGAGGTCGAGCGTGGTGCCCGGGTCGACCGCGTAGAGGTACGGGCGCCCCTCGATCACGACGGTCGCGCTGCGCTCGTCCATGGAGATCGAGTCCACGGCCCCCGCGGGGATCAGGCTGTCCCGCTTCCCGATGAGGCTCGCGACGTAGACCGTCTCGACACGCCCCCGCTGGTGGCGCGCGCACAGCACGTAGCGCGCGTGGGGGACGACGAGCCACGTCGGGGTGGTGGCGTCGGGCGGGACCTCGATCCGGCGCGGGAGCGATGTCTCCCCGCGTTCCTTGTCCCAGTCGAAGACGTTCGTCGCGGTGGATTCATGCACCCGCTCGACGACGGACGGAGGGCTCGCCGCCGGGTGCGTCTCGGTCGGTTCTAGGAGCGACAAGGGCCCTCCTCGGGCGCCCCCGCCCCAGGGCATGACCACCTATCGGACCGGGGCCGGGCGGAACCGAAGCGGGTTTGGGGACCGCAGGGCCGCCGTGGCGCCCCCGGCCCGAAGGTCCCGAAGCCCCGAGGATTCCTGGTCCTCAAACGACTCGGGGGACCGGCAAGAACCGGTCCCCCGAGGGAGAGAGGATGAGAGCGGGTGCCGCGTTACGCGGCGGGCGCCTTCGCCGTCCCGGCGGCCGCGGCCGCCGCGGCGCGCTGGCGACGGAGCTCGACGCCGCGGAGGGCCGCCTGGCGAGCGATCTCCCGCAGCTCGTTCTCGCGCACCTCGCGCTGACCGCGGAGCGACGCGGCCGACCGCCAGACGTCGGACTCGTTGGCGAGGCCGAGCATCGAGGGGACGGCGACGGCGGGAGCGGGCACCGTGTGCCCGGCGCTCGCCGCGATGCGGCGCAGGAAGCCCGCGACCTCGTCGACGAGGTCGGGGTTGCCCGTCCACAGGCCGATGAACCCGCCCTTCTCGAGGGGTCGGGAGATCACCGCCACGCGGAACCCGGGCGTGTCGGCGACGAGCACGCGCCAGCGGCGCATGAACGTCGGACGGGGCGCGAAGTGGAAGCGGCCGAACCCGAGGACGTGCGCGCCCGGCTCGACGAAGGCGAACGAGGTCGCCGCGGCCGCGAGATCGCGGTAGCGGACCCGGCGCGAGGACAGCTCACCGAGGTTGGGCAGCGACACGAAGAGCGAGCCGCCGGCGCGCTCGTCGGCAACGGTCTCTTCGAGGTCGAGCTCCGCCGCGCGGAGCTCCGCCGCGTCGAGGATGACCAGCGAGCCGTCGAGCGGCGTCACCCCTTCGAGCGCCTCTTCGACGATCTGCGGCGAGCGCAGCGAGCCCGGGTTCTCGATGCCCAGGTCCTCGAGGACGCCTTCGACCGCGCGGAACGCCGCCTCGATGCGAGGCATGCTCTCGGCGCTGGTGCGCGGCAGGCGAATCTTCGTCGGGGGAACCGTCGGGTAGATCATCGGGACCGTCCTTTCGCGAAATCCTGGGGGCTTTGCCCCCCGGTCCGGCCTCCGCCGGCACATCCCCTACGCGAGGGGTGTGCCCTTTCAGACGCCTGATTCCCCCCGGTAGGTTCCGCGAAACCGGGGCGGTTCGGGCGGCTGGCCCGGTCGGCAACCGCCCGTTCGGCCGGTTCGCTCGCGGAGCGAGGCAGCGTAAGGACTTACGTGGGTTCCTCGAGGCACGCCGCGGCACGGCGTCGGAGGAAGGGACGACGAAGCGTCCCGCTCTGTCGCGGGGACGTCACCAATATGAAGACGCGGAGCGTCCGTGCGAGAGCGAGCGGACGACGTGCGGCCACCCAGGGAGACACGAATGCGTCCCCGAGGGAGGTCACCCCTGCGATACCGGATCGGCCGAAGCCGATCCGGTCCTCAGGGCCTGCGGCCCTCCGAAGTCGGCCTCTGATCCCGACCGCAGGGTCTGGGGTTTCCCGATTCTCACGGTCCCGGGTCGGGGAGGAACCCGACCCGGGCCTCGAGGGACTTCGGCCCCATGTGATCCGAAGGGCCCCCACGGACCTTCCGATCCGAGGCTTTGGCCTCGGGACCCGTTGCCGGGATCCGCATCAGTAGGCGTAGGGCGTCGGCGGGCGTTTCGACGGCCGCGGACGGAGCCGCCGTGCGCGAGGCGCCCGCGCTACGCCTTCAGGAAGGACTTCCTGGGCGGCGGCTTCTTCGCGCACCGCTCGGCCACCGCCTTCACGACGAGCGGCCACCCGACCGTCGCGTCCACGAGGGCCTCGGCGTAGCGACCGCCCTCGGAGAGGGGCACGAACTTCCCCCACGAGACGCCTTCCGTGTACGTGCAGCCCGAGAGCCCGCCCCAGTGCGCCGGCTCGGGGCAGATGCGCACGCCGTAGGTGAATCGCCGCAGCGGCACGTCGAAGCCGAGGCGCTTGCGCGTGATCTCGAGGTAGGGCCCGATCTGCTGCGCCCAGTTCCTCGGCACGCCGCCGCCGATCGTGAAGATCCCGGCCCGCTCGGCGAGGAGGATGCGCTCCTTGAAGTCCTCGAGGTCGAGGAATCCGTCGTAGCGGATCGGCGGCGTCCCCGCGTGCTTCGCGCGCTGGATCTGCAGCGCGACGTCGAGCCCCAGCTCGCTGTCGGTGAAGGCGGGCACGTAGACCGGCACGCCCTTCAGCCACGCCGAGCGGAGGATGCCGCGGCCGGGGACGTGGTCGTGGAGGTACTTCCCCAGCTCGGAGTGGAAGCCCGCGCTCGACATCGGCACGGCGGGGTCCCAGCCCATCAGCACCGGCCGCACGATCTCCTCGACGTCGTCGAGGTTCTGCTCGAGCTCGAGCGTGTCGTAGACGCGGTCGTAGCCCTTCTCGTAGTAGACCTCGTCCGGGATCGAGGGGTCGACCTTGAAGTGGTTGCGGCCCGTCGCCTCGACGAACCCGTGCGCCATCAGCGCGCCGGTCGACACCACGGCCTGGACCCAGCCGGCCTCGATCATGTCGCAGAGGACGAGCCCCATCTTCGCGACCGTCATCGCGCCGGAGAGCGTCACGGTCACGAAGCACTCGGGGTCGCGCACCATGACCTCGAGCACGTCCGCCGCCTCGCCGATCGCGCGTCCCCCGAACGACGTGCCCGACATCCCGCGGACCAGGTCGTCGACGGACGCGACCTTCCCGAGGTCGAGCGACGTCAGCGGGACGAGGCCGTCCGAGACTCCGTCGGCCAGCCGGGCGTCCCGCCCGTGGGGGCGATGGTGCGACTGCTTTCCATGCATGATGCGTTCCGATGCCCTGTCCCACCCGGGCGGGCACGCCCCCCTCTGTACGTACGACCGCGAGAAAAGGCAACCTCCGGCGGCCTACGTTGCGCGGGTCCAGTCGACGTCGACGGCCCCCTCCGGCTCGGGGCCGAGAGGGCGCAGGTCGGGACGGTCGAGCGCATCCGCGTACGCGGATTCGAGATGGTGGAGGTAGGCGGGCAGCGCGAAGCGCGCGGCGCGCACGCGCGCCCGGTCGCCGCGGGCGGCCCGCGCCGTCGCGTCCTCGCCGAGCACGTCGAGGATCGCGCGCCCGAGCGCGAGCGGATCGTCGGGCGGCACCCACACGACCGCGTCCTCGTCGCCGCAGACCTCCGGGAGTCCGCCCGCCCGCGCGACCACGAGCGAGCGCCCGGCGCCCATCGCCTCGACGGCCACGAGGCCGAAGGGCTCGTCGCGCGACGGCATCGCGACGACGTCGGCCGCGGCGTAGCAGGACCCCGGGTCCGTGTCGCGCCCCGTCATCACGACGAAGCGGCGCAGGGCCGTGTCGCGGACGAGGCGCTCGAGGCCGCTGCGGTACGACCCCCCGCCCTCGGGCGCCACGAGCACGAACCGCACCGGCTCGGGGTGCGCCAGCACGAGCGGGATCGCGTCCAGCAGGACGTCGTGGCCCTTCGAGGCGTCCCAGCGCCCGAGGAGCAGGACGACCCGTGCGTCGTGGGGTACGCCCCACGCGCGCCGGACCTCGCTCGCCGGCCGCAGGGCGCGCGCGACGCGCTTCAGGTCCACCCCGTTGTGCACGATGCGGGCGCGCAGCCCGCGATAGGCGTGCGCGGACCCGCCGCGCGCGGCCGCGGCCGCGGTGGGCGCGAGCACGAGGTCGGTCACCGGCCGCAGCAGACGGTCGAGGACGCGGTTCGTCGGTCGCAGCGCGCGGCGCGATACCGTCCCGTGGAAGTGCACGACGACGGCGGGCCGCCCCCTCCGCCGGCGCAGCGCGACGCACAGGCGCACGATGCCCGCGCTCCGCGCGCAGTGGGTGTGGAACAGGTCGGGCCGACCCTCCCCGTCGATCCACCGCGAGAGGGCCTTCAAGCCGCGCGGCGACACGCGCGCCCGCACGGGGACGTGGTGGACGGGGACGCCCGCCGCCTCGAGCTCGCGTCGCAGCGGATCCTCGGGGGGCACGGGGGAGAAGAGGAGGACGTGCGGATCGAAGCGGCGCCGGTCGATCCCGCACGCGCCGTCGACGAGCACCCGCTTGGACCCCGTCATCTTGAGGTCGGTCGTGACGGCGACGACCCGCGGGCGCTCGGTAAGGCTGCTCACCGTGCCGATGGAACCCCGCGCCCTCCCCCGAGGCAAGACGCGTCGGCCCGATGGGCCGACGCGCGGCGCGCCGACGCGTCAGCGCGTCGTCACGGCGTCGGCGATCGCGGCGTGGAGCACGTCGAGGCCGTCGGTCAGGGCGGCCGGGCCCGGCTGGAGGATCAGCGCGGGATCCACCTCGTGGAGGCGCCCCTCGCGCACCGCCGTCACGGCGTCCCAACCCGGCCGGGCGCGGATCGCCTCGAACCGGACGCTCTTCCCGCACCAGGAGGCGAGGACGACCTCGGGGTCGCGGCGCACGACCTCCTCGGGCGCGACGATGCGCCGCGTGGCGTCGTGCGCGAGCGAGGCCTCGGGGAAGAGGTAGTCCCCGCCGGCCACCTCCACGAGCTCCGCGACCCAGCGGATCCCGGTGATCAGCGGGTCGTCCCACTCCTCGAAGTGGACGCGGGGGCGCCGCGGGAGGGCGCCGGCGCGGGCGGCCACCGAGCGGAGGTGCGCCTCGAGGGCCGCCGCGAGGTCGCGCGCGGCGGCCTCGCGCCCGACGAGCGACCCGACCATCAGGACGACGCCCAGGATCTCCGCCACGCTGCGCTGGTTGAACAGGACGACGGCCATCCCCCGCCGCGCGCACTCGGCCGCGATGTCGGCCTGGAGGTCGCTGAAGCACAGGACGAGGTCGGGGTGGAGGGCCTCGACGGCCGCGTAGTCGGCCCGGACGAACGCCGAGACCTGCGGTTTCGACATGGCCTCGGGGGGACGGCGCACATACTTGGACACGCCGACCACCAGGTCCCCCGCCCCGATCCGGTACAGGATCTCGACGGTCTCCTCCGTGAGGCAGGCGATCCGGCGAGGGCGAGGAGGCGCGGTCGCCTCGGCAAGCACGCGCTCGGCGATGGCGGAGGCGGCGACGAGGCGGCCCATGGCGGCCGGATTCCACCACGCGAGGGGGCAACTCCGGCCGCCTTTGCACGGGAACCGCCCGCTCCGACCGCCGGGGCCGGCTGGCGCGCCGCCTCGACCTGCCCGCCATTTGGCGATACGTCGAGGTTGGGGGCCGCGCCTTGGGGCCGGGCGCGTCGTGTACCAACGTGGGCTCCCGACGTCGCCTCCACGTCCGACTTCCAGGAGTTCGGCCGGCGCCTTCACGTGAGGGCCCGGCCAGGACGCGCCGCTCGCGAGAGTAGGATCGCTTCCGGCAAGGAGACGACCCATGCCGCGCGCGATCCTCCGTGTGGTGCCCAGTTTGCTCGTCGGCCTGATGGCGTTCGGGTCCTCGTCGACCACGTTCGCCGAGAAGCCCCTCATGAGCCCGGCCCAGCTCCGGAGCGCCGCGACGCACGTCGTCCGCGGAACCGTCACGACCGTGTCCTCGAGGACGGTGCGCAATGGGTCGTTCTCCGTGACGCAGTTCGTCGCCGAGGTGCGCGTCCTCGCCGTGGAGAAGGGGGAAGGCGTCGCGATCGAGACGCCGCTCTACGCGCGGTACTGGACGCAGACGTGGCTGGGGCCGGGCCCCATGCCGACCGGGACGAACGGACACACCGGCCTCCCGACGGAGGGGCAGACGCTGCGGATCTACCTCGCGCGCAACGCCTACGACGGGTTCGGGGACGACAACAAGGATGGCGGCTTCAACGTGATCGGCACGAACGGCTTCGAGGCCCTCCGAGCAGAGGAGGTGGCGGCCCCCCCCGCCCCCGTGCCGCCCGAGACCTTTCCCGAGTCCTGGCGCGGCACGTGGAAGGGAACGATGACGAAGGCGACGCCGGGGGTCGCCGCGGCGGACCTGACCACGATGAGCCTGACGATCCAGCCGACGGAGACGGAGGGTCGGTGGCGATTCGCGATCCGCTACGGGGACCAGCCGCTCCGCAAGTACGAGCTCGTCGTGCGAGACGCGAAGGTCGGCGCGTACGAGATCGACGAGCGCAACTCGATCCTGCTGCCGGCGACGTACCTCGACGGAGAGCTCTTCTCGTGGTTCTCGATGAACGGGGACCTGCTCCTGGCGCGGTACCGCCGCGTCGGGGACGCGCTCACGTTCGACCTGACGCAAACGGGGCTCGCGCCCTCGACCAGCACCGGCGGAGGGGAGGTGCCCTCCGTTGGCGGCCATCCCGTCGCGCTCGTCCAGCGTGCCACGCTCACCCGCTAAGAACCTGTCCCAGTAGGCGCCCTACTGCGCCCGGCGATCCTCTCGCTGCGGCGGGCCTGCTCGCGCGAGGCGCCCTCAACGGGCTTGCAACCCGCCA
>DATLLK010000207.1:0-6573 GCA_035537895.1 Planctomycetota bacterium | reverse complement strand
ACCTGGAGCCCACGTGGTCCCCTTCATCGTAAAATCCGCGCCCGGAGGCGCGGAATGTCGCTCGGACCCGGGAACGGCGGTACTGGACGACTCGCAGCCCGCGCCGTTCCCCGCTGCGCGAGCTGGGTCCCCCGCGGCGCGCGCCGGGTTCCCCGCCACGCGGCACCGGCCGGGCCGGGCGCGTGACGAGCGCGCCATGGCCGCGGTGCCGCCCCTCCCGTCGGCCGCCGTCCTCGGGTTCCCCGAGCGCGTCGCCGTCGACCGCGCGTTCGACGCGGGCCGTGCCGCGTGGGGCGACGTGGGGCTCGAGCGGGACGACTTCCGTGCGTGCGTCGCGCAGCGCGCCGCGCGATGCGGCGGGACCTCCGACGAGGGCCGCGCGGACGAGGCCTCGGAGTGGATCCACGCCGCGGCGCTCGTCGACCTCTACCTCGCGAGCGCCTGCGAGGCCGGCAACGCGCGCGCGTGGGAGATCCTCACGCGCGACATGCGGCCGCGGCTCGAGGGCTTCGCCGCGCGCCGCGGCCACGGCTCGTTCGAGGCGGAGTCGGTGGTCCAGGACCTCCTCGGCGACCTCGCCGCTCCCCCCTCGCGGCCGATCGCGCGGACGCTCCTCGGCACGTTCGACGGGTCGGGCAGCCTCTTCGGCTGGCTCTGCGTCGTGCTCCTGCGCCGGATCGCGGGCGCCGCGCGTCGCCGCCGCACGTCGTCCCTCGAGGCGCAGGACCACGCGTCCATCGCCACGGCCGTGCCGGCGGTGCCCCGGACACCCGCCGTCGATCCCGCCGCCGCCGCCGCGGGCGTCGAGGCGAGCGGGCGGTTCGACCGGGCGCTCGACGAGGCCTGGCTGTCGCTCACGGTGCAGGAGCGCCTCGCGCTCCTCTTCAAGCACCGGGACGGGCTCACGCAGCGCCAGATCGGGTCGCTGCTCGGCGTGGGCGAGGCGCGGGTGAGCCGCGTCGTCGGCTCCGCCGTGAGCAAGCTCTCCGAGGGCATCGCCCCGGCGGTCCCGGGCGGCATCGCGTCGGGCGACGCGGGGCTCGAGGCCACGCTTGCGCGCTCGCTCGCGCGGCGGATCGCGCTCGAGGAAGGGCTCTCCTCGAGGGGCGCAACGGACACACGACCGGGAGCCGCGTCCGGCCTGCGCGACGCCTCCCCCGAGCAGGGACGATGAGGGGCGACATGGGATCCCACGACGAGATCGACGACAACCTGATCGCGGCCTACGCCGAAGGGCGGCTGACCGGCGCACGTCGCGCGCGGATGGAGGCCCACCTCGCGACGGACCCCGAGGCCCGCGCCCTCGTCGCGGCGCTCGTGATCGACCGCGAAGCGGACGACGGGTACCGTCCTGAGGAGGCGTCCCCGACCCCCCCAGCCGCCCCCCGCGAAGAGGCCGCCTGGTCGCGGTGGCTCCCCTTCGCGGCGGCGGCGACGGTGCTCCTCGCGGTGGGCGCGGCCGTCCTCACGCGACCCGCGGACACGACGGCCCTCGACACGACGGCGCGCATGGTCGCGGCCGCCGAGGATCTCGGCGCGCGGCGCCCCGACCTGTTCCGCGGGTTCCGTCCGGTGGACGTCGCGGCCCTCCCGCGCCGCGCCCCCACGGAGCTGCGGGGCGGGATCCTCGTGACCGCGCCCCGTGAGCGGACGATCCTCGGCCGGCCCGAGCTCGACTGGCGCCCTGTCGCGGGAGTCACCGCCTACGACGTCACCGTCACGCGACCCGACGGCACGAGCGTGCTCTCGGCCCGCGCGGGCGCGCCGCCGTTCGCCTGGCCGGCCGACGCGCCCGAGCTCGCTCCCGGCGCCTACGTCGTCGACGTCTCGGGCGCCGCGGCCTACGGTCGCGCGGAGGGTCGCCGGTACTTCCACGTCGCGTCGGAGGAGGAGCGCCGCACGCTCTCCGACGCGGCGAAGGTCATCGCGGGCCTCGCGCCGCCCGACGTCGCGTCGCTGCTCGCCGCCCACGACGCGCTGCGCCGCGGGTTCCCCGACGAGGCGCTACGGCTCGCGCGCGAGCACGCCAACGCGCGCCCGCAGGACCCCGCGGGAGCCGCGCTGGTCGAGCACCTGCGCACCCCGGGAGGTGCGCGCTGATCCAACGACGGAGGGCGGTCCCGGCCTTGCTCCTCGCCCTCGCACTCGCGGGGCCGGGGGTCGCACGGGCCGAGCCGCCCGCCGCCGATCCCGCGCCCGACCTCCCGGGAGGTGTGGAAGAGATCCGGCGCGTCTCCCAGGCCGTCCTCGACGCCTGGCGAGCGAAGGACTTCGAGACGCTGAAGAAGCTCGGTGCGGCGGCGCGTCCCGACCCGATCACCGTCCTGAGCGCGCTGCACTCCTCCCTCCTGACCTCACTGCTCGCGGACCCGCCCAAGCCGAACGACTACGGCGACGCCGCGGAGGCCTTCGTCGAGGCGACCCGAATGAACCCCGCCGCCGCCGGGGTCGCGGGGATGCGCGCGGAGTGGCGGCGCTACGACCGCGCGGACCTCGAGCGCGAGGTCCGCCTGCGCGAAGCCTATCGCGACCTGCGCCGGACGCTGGACCCCGCCGACTGCGAGGCGGATCTCGCGCGCATCCGCGCCGCCGACGCCGACATCTCGATCGCGCGCGGGAGCACGACGGCGACGAAGCTCGCCATCGAGCGCCTCCGCTCGCTCCAGGCGCTCGGGAGGTTCGACGAAGCGGTCGACGCCGGACGGGCGACGGCCGTGACGGCCGCGCGAAGCCCCTGGCCGATCGGCGAGGCCGTCGCCTGGCGGGGTACGGCCCACTCCGCCTTCCTCGTCGGGGACCTCTCGACGTCGGTCGAGGCGTACGAGAACTGGATGCGGATCCTCCGGGGCCTCGGATTCCGGGCGTTCGCGGCGCAGCTGCGACGGGAGAAGGCCCAGCTGCTCCGCACGGCCGCGCGCCACGCGGAAGCGCTCGCGGAGGCGCGCGCCGCGCACGAGGAGGCCGTCGAGGCCGGGGCGCATGCCACGGCCCGCGCCGCGCGCGTGACGGAGGCGACCGTCCTGATCGGTCTCGGGCGCGGCGCGGAGGCCGCGCAGGTCGCCGAGAAGGTGGCGCTCGACGCCCTGGAAGCGGGCGACGCGAAGACCGCCCTCGCCGCGTGGATCACCGTCGGGAACGCCTACGTCGCACAGGACCGGTTCGCGGAGGCGCTGACGGCGTTCGAGCGCGCCGCGGAGCGCGCCGTGGACGACCCCGTGATCGCGACGCACCTGTGGACGAACGTCGGGATCGTCCACCGCCGCATGCGCCGGACCGAGGCGGCGCTCGCCGACCAGCGTCGCGCGCTCGCCGCGGCCACCGCCGCGGGAGACCGGGCCCTCGTCGCCCTCACGAAGGGGAACCTCGGGATCACGATGGCCGAGCTGGGGATGCCGGGGTTTCGCGCGACCCTGGAGGAGGCGCTGGCGGAGAAGCGACTCGTCCGCGACCGGATCGGGGCCGCGGAGACGCTCCTCTCGCTCGCCAACATCCTCACGCGAGAGCCGGCGACGATCGACGAGGGGCGAGCGCTCCTCGAGCAGGCCTTGCGGGAGGTGCGGACGCTGGGCGATCCGGTGCGCATCGCCGTCGCGCACTCGGCCATCGGCGCGGCGCTCGTGCGGACGGGCGATCTCGAGGGCGCCCTCGCCGCCAGGAGGACCGCGGAGGACATTCTCGACCGTGTCGGGAACCGCTCCGCCCACATGGCCGACATCCAGGACGGGCTCGCCGACCTCCACCTCGTGGCGGGGCGGGTTGCGGAGGCGGTGGCGGCGGCTCGCCGCGGGATGGAGCTGCGACGGGCGCTCGCGTCGGGGCTCGGCGAGGAGGACGCGGCGGGACTGGTCGACCGGGCCCGCGCGTCGAGCGACCTCGGCGTCGAGGCCGCGGGCGACCTGCTCGCGACGGACGCTCCCGCGGCGGCGGCGGCGGCGTTCGACTTCCTCGAGGGCGGACGCGCGACGATCCTCGCCGCGGGGATCGTGAACGCGGAGGCGTTGCTGGCGGCGGAGGTCCCCGCGCCCGCGCTCGCCGCCGAGGCCGAGGGCCGCGCGCGCGTCGGCGCCGCCCGCCAGCGACTCGTGCGCGCGTCCTACGCCCGCGAGCCCGACCCGCGGGCGATCGAGGCGGCGCGGCACGACCTCGATGGCGCGGTCGCCGTGCACGCGGAGGCCGTCGCACGCGTGCGCCGCGTGGCCTCGAGCGCCGCGGGCGTCGCGTTCCCGTCGCCCGTCAGCCTCGCAGCCCTCCGGGAGGCTCTGGGCGAGGGCGAGGCGTTCGTCGGCTGGCAGGTGACGCCGAACCACGTCTTCGCGGTCGTCGTGCGGCGCGGGGACGCCCGGCTTCGTGCGCTCGGGCCGGCCGCGGGGCTCGCGGGGGCGGCGGAGGCCTGGATCCGGATGGCCTCGACGCCCGGCGCAGACGACCACGCGCTTGCCACGGCCCTCTACGACCGTCTCGTCGGCCCGCTCGAGCAGGACCTCGAAGGCGTGCGCCGGGTCTTCCTCGCGCCGGACGGCCCACTCGCCTTCGTGCCGTTCGAGGCGCTGCTCCGCGTGCGGGGCGAGACGCGGGAGCGCCTGGTCGAACGCCTCGAGGCCACGTACGTGCCCTCCGCCACCGTGCTCCTGACGCTGCTCGCCGAGACGCGCGGGCGCGCGCCCGGCCGCGGGTTCGTCGGCCTGGGCGACCCGGACTACGCGACCGTCGCGACGAACGGGGGCGGCCCCGTGCTCCCGGCGCTCCCGGCCAGCCGGGGCGAGGTCCTGGCCGTCGCGAAGTTCTACGAGGGCGAGCCCCACACCGTCCTGCTGGGAAGGCAGGCGACGAAGGAGGCGCTCCTCGCGGCGCTCCCGCAGCGGCCCGCGCGGCTGCGGGCGCTCCACGTGGCGGCGCACGCGTTCGTGGACCCGGAGCACCCGCGCCTCTCCTCCCTCGTGCTCGCGGGGGGGCAGGTCCTCGACGTCGACGCGATCCACCGCCTGCGGGTCCCCGCCGACGTGGCCGTGCTCTCCGCGTGCTCCACGGGCCGCGGGGCGCTCTTGCGCGGCGAGGGCGTCCTCGGCTTCGCGCGCGGCTTCTTCTACGCCGGCGTGCCGCGCGTCGTCGTGTCGAACTGGGTCGTCTCCGACGCGCAGTCGGCCACGATCCTGCGGAGGTTCCACGAGAAGATGGTCCGCGAGGGCCTGACGGCCGCCGCCGCGCTGCGCGCCGCCAAGCTCGCGGCGCTCCGCTCCGGCGGCGAGGCCGCGCACCCCTTCGCCTGGGCGCCGTTCGTGCTGTGGGGACTGCCCTGATTCAGGCACCGGAACGCGCGATCCCTGCGGGCCGAAATGTCGGCAGGGGCGATGAGACGGCAGATCATCGGCCCCTCAGGCGACGCGCCTCCTCCTCGAGATCGCGAAGCTCGAGGTGCAGTTCGTGCCCCTCGGGCGCGTACCGCGCGAGGCTCGACTCGATCACCCCGATTCGCTCCTGGATCTCGACCAGACGCCGACGATGCGCCTCGCCGAAGCGCTCCAGGACGACCTCGAGCGGCGAGGTCGCATCGGGGGCGATCCAGACGCGGCGAGTGACGAAGCCCGGCGCCGACACTTCCACGCTGAACGCGCTCGCCGGCACGGTCCCCAACCGGAAGGTCCCATCCGCCCCACTCACCTCGATCGTGCGGTCCGGGATGTCCACGCGCTCCTCCCCGCCGTCAGGCTGCTGCCGGAGGTGCATCCGAGCGGACCCGATGGGCTGGCCCGCCTCGTCGACGACGCGCCCTTCGAGATGTCGAGTCGCCGGGAGGCGGACCGTCACGACACGCGATGAGCCCACGAAGTACGTGAAGCTGCCGCCGTCCTCGGCACGCAGTTCCAGGGTGTCGTCCGGAGCGACGCCGTCCAGCGTGACGGTGCCCCCCGCACCGGTCACGGGGTCTTCATCGCGTTCGGCGGCATCCGTCCAGGACCGGAGGCGCACGCGGACACCCCGCGCCGGCTCTCCGCGGGCATCGAGGACACGGAGTTGAATCGCGGCCACACGCGACAGCACGACGGGCTCGGCGTCGAGGACGTTGCCAGGGGATGGGAGGAGGGCCAGACGCACCGTGGTTCTCAGGAACCCCTTCGCCGAAACCCAGAGGGCGCCTGTCTTGCCGGTCTGATTCCAGGAGTCACAGGCCAGGGTGTAGTGGCCCGCCACATCGGTTCGCCCTTCGCGCACCCCGCAGGAGAGTCGCACGCTCGCGCCCCCGACGGATCGTCCCTCCTCGTCGACGACGCGCCCCCGGACGCAGCCGGTCGTGTGGAGCACGAGGTCGCCGACGTCATGCGCCTCGGGTGTTCCGAGTGACGCTGATAGCAAGACCGGCGCCTCGTCCGACGCGTGGCCGTACAGCGACGCGACGACCCACACGGGAAGGTCAGCCGGGGATCCGTCCTCCGGGAGGACGCCTTCCAGTCGGAACCGTCCGTCCACGCCCGTGGTGGTGGTGGGCGTGCCCCCCGACGCCGACTCCTCGCCGGCGCGCACTTCGGCGTCGGCCGCAGGACGACCATCCTCGAAACGAACGCGCCCCGTCACGAC
>DATLLK010000206.1:0-2634 GCA_035537895.1 Planctomycetota bacterium | reverse complement strand
GTCCACGGGGCCGCGGAGGACCTCCGTCTCGCCGTGGGCCACGGCCGCGTTGCGCGCGCCGCCCGCCGTGCGCGCCGAGGTGCGGCAGAACGCGAAGCGGGGGTCGCGCGCGAAGACGGCGGGCAGCGCGTCGCGCACGGGCGGCCCCTCGCCGTCGTCGGCGACGACGCACGCCCAGTTGCCGTCCGTCTGCACCGCCACGGCGGCGAGCGCCTCCGCGAGCATCGCGGGGCGGTCGCGCGTCGGCACCACCACGAGGATCGTCTCGGCCACGCGCGCGATCCTTCCCCGCCCCGCGCCCGCGCGCAAGGGTGGTCCGGGCGGCCGCGGGTACCATGCCCCGCCCATGAAGCGCATCCATCTCGTGCACACGGGCGGGACGCTCGGCATGTCGACCGAGGACGGCGCGCTCCAGCCGGGGCCCTACCTCGCCGGACTGCTCGAGGACGTGCCCGAGCTGCGCCGCCTGGCCGAGGTGGACGTCGACATCCTGATGAACCTCGACTCGTCGTCGATGGCGCCGGTCGACTGGGACCGCATCGCGGCGCACGTCCACGCGCGGATGGGCGCCTACGACGGGTTCGTCGTGATCCACGGCACGGACACCATGGCGTACACGGCGAGCGCCCTCTCCTTCGCGCTCCGCGGCTTGAGGAAGCCCGTCGTGTGCACCGGCAGCCAGCGCCCGCTCCGCGCGATCCCGACCGACGCCCGGTCCAACCTCGTGTCCGCGGTGGACCTCGCCACCCGCGACGTGCCCGAGGTCACGATCCTCGTCGGCCGCTCGCTCCTGCGCGGGAACCGCGCGCGCAAGGCCTCCTCGGAGCGCTACGACGCGTTCGAGAGCCCCAACTACCCCGCGCTCGCCCGGATCGGGCTCGACGTCGACCTCCATCCCTCGCTCATCCGCCGCCCCGTGGAGCCCAGCCATCTCGTGCCCGGCTTCGACCCGGCCGTCGTCTACCTCCCGGTGTGGCCCGGCGCGCCGGTCTCGGCCCTCGACGGGGCGGTCGCGGCGGGGGCGCGGGCCGTGGTCGTGGGGGCGTACGGGACGGGCAACATCCCCTCGGGGCCGAGCGGCTGGCCGGCGGCGATCCGGCGCGCGACCGACGCCGGCGTCGTGACGCTGCTGATCACGCAGTGCGGCCACGGCGACGTCCGACCCCACCTCTACGCGGCGGGACGCGAGGCGCTCGACGCCGGCGCGGTCGCCGCGCTCGACCTGCTGCTCGAGGCGGCCGTCGTGAAGTCGATGCACCTGCTCGCGCAGGGGCTCCGGGGGGACGCGCTGCGCGCGGCCCTCCTGCACGATCTGGCCGGCGAGTTGACGCCGGAGCCGCCTCCCGGGGCCCCTCTCGCTTGACCCGCCTCCCGGGGCGCCTAAAATCCCCCGCTTCGTCGGCGGCGCACTGAGGAGTAGTTCAGCTGGTAGAACGCCTGACTCTGGATCAGGAAGTCGGAGGTTCGAGCCCTCCCTCCTCAGCCACCTCGTACATCGCACGGCCCGTTCGTCCAGCGGTCTAGGACGCGGCCCTCTCAAGGCCGAAACAGGGGTTCGAGTCCCCTACGGGTCACCACTTGCTCGACGGCCTCGCGTTCGACGCGGGGCCGTCGCTTCCCCGGTGCGTGGGGCGGGCGGTGCTCCTCTCCGGCGCCTCCCGCACGCCGAAAGCCCCGAGGCGGGTGCCGGCAGGCGGACGCTCGCCTCGGCGTGAGCCTCGAGACCCCTGCACAGGGGTCCCTCGTGGGGTACCCTGCGCACATGGTTCGGTTTCGCCGCTTGCGTCGCTCGACCTCGCCTCTCGTCGTCCTGGGGGCCCTGCTGCTCCCGTGCCTGTTGCTCCCGTGCGACGTGGCCGGGGCCGCGGACGCACCCCGGGGGCCCGTCGTGGCTCCTCCGGAGGCACCCCCGGTTGCACCCACCGCGGTGCCGCCCGTGCCGACGACGGCACCGGCGCGCTCGCCCGAGCCCGCGGTGACGGACGCCGCCGCGGAGAAGGCTCTCGCCTTCGCGCGCGAGGTGGACGACGCGCTCGTCAAGGCGGTCGGCTCGGTCAGCGAGTCGTCGGTGACGGTCTGGAACCTGCAGCGCCCCAAGGCCGAGGAGGGCGTGCCCCCGTCCGCGCCGGTACGCGTCGGCGGCGGCTCCGGCGTCCTCGTCACGATCAAGGGCAAGGGCCCGTTCATCATCAGCAACGAGCACGTCGTCAAGGGGGCCGACCGCCTCGAGGTCGCGATGCACGACGGGACGATGTGGGAGGTGAAGCTGAAGGACCACGTCCCGACCTACGACATCGCCCTGCTCGAGTTCGGCAAGGACCGTCCCCGGATCTGGAAGGCCGCGCGGCTGGGCAAGAGCGAGGCGCTCGTCGAGGGCCAGTGGGTGATCGCCACGGGCAACCCGTTCTTCCTCGGCGGCGACGGCTGCTGCGTCGCCACCTTCGGCGTCATCTCCGGCCTCGACCGCACGGTCGGCGGCGAGTTCATGTATGCGAACGCGATCCAGCACGACGCGGAGGTGAACCCGGGCAACTCGGGGGGCCCGCTGTGGAACCTCGCGGGCGAGCTCGTCGGGATCAACGGCCTCATCTCGTCGCGCGGGGGCGGCACGACGCTCGGCGCGAGCAACACCGG
>DATLLK010000205.1:0-5031 GCA_035537895.1 Planctomycetota bacterium | reverse complement strand
GCCCTTGGGGCGGAGCGCGACGAGCGCCCGCTCGACCCGGTCGCGGGCGCGCCTCCCGCTCCTCGTGCTGGCGGTCGATCGCGCGTCGCAGCTCGGCCTCGACGGCGGGAAGGCCGCGCTCGAGCGGGAGGGGCGCCGGTTCCCCCGCGGCCGTGCGCGACTCGAACGCGCGGGCCTGCAGGTCGCGCACGCGTCGGAGGATCTCCTCGGCGTCCCGCGTGAGCGGATCGTCGGCGGCCTTCGTGGCGCCGGCCTTCGCGGTGCCGGCGATCGCGTCCTCGACGGACAGCCCGTTCCCGACAAGCGCCTCGCGGACCTTCGCCTCGACCCACGTCGCCTGCGGGCGCGGGAGCACCTGGGGGAACGGCAGTCCCAGCGCGAGGTGCGCGGCCGCGACCTGCGCGAGGTAGGCGGCCTCCGTGGGGCCCGCGAGGATCGCGACGACGGGCAGCACGAGGTTCTGCACGAACACGCGCCCCGCGACGTCGCCGGAAGCGAGGTGCGGCTCGCGACGCAGGAGCGCCTCGAGCGCCGAGCGGCTCGTCCCCGCGCGTTGCTCGCGCAGGTAGACGTCCTCCCCGTCGAGGCGCACGCGACGGCGCGGGCCGCCGGGCCCGTCGCGCAGGAACAGGGGCGCCTGACCCGCCGGCGGGTCGAGCGGGGCGAGCACCCGCGCGGCGCGGCGGCGCGCGCCTTCCGCGCGGAGCGCGTCCCCGATCCGCTCCGCGTCGTGGACGAGGCGCGCGAGCGCCTCGCCCGCCCACGGAGCCACGACGTGGGGCTCGACGATCACGAGGCCGGCGTCGCCGAGGAGGCGCGCGAGGATCGTCCCGAACCAGGTGCCCATGTCCGTCGGCCCGTCGCCGGGCGGGCGCGCGAGGTCCACGGCGGCCTTGGCCCGGTCGGTCGAGGGGAGCATCCCGGTCAGGTCGCGCAGCAGGCGGTCGGTCGACTCGCGCGGCACGGGCACGTCGGCCACGCTGCGCAGGTCGCCGCGCACGTCGAGGGCGAGGTCGCGCAGCGACCCCTGCGCGTCGAAGACCGTCGCGCCGTTCACCTCGCCCCAGTCGTGGTCCTCCGAGGCGACCCAGAACACGGGGACGACGACGCGTCCCTCCGCGTCCGACCGCCGCCGCGCCTCCGCGATCGCGCCCGCGGCCTTGTGGAGCGAGAGCAGCGGTCCGCCGAGGAGCCCGGGCTGCTGCCCCGCCACCACGACGGCGGCGCCCGCGCCGATCGCCCGCGCATGGGCCTCGGCCCTCGGCCCCGTCCCGAGCACCCGCTGCCGGGCGAGGAGCGCCTCCGCGAGGGCCGCGCGGACCTCCGCCATCAGCGCCCGCCGGTACGGCGCGCGGCGACGCGGATCCAGCGCGGGCTCGTCGCGTCGTACGGGCGGCCGTCGAAGTCGCCGACGGCCGCGCCCACGGGCTCGAGCCCCGCGACGCGCAGCATCGCGTCGAGCTCCTCGGGCTCGTAGAGGCGCACGCGCTCCTCGGCCTCCATCACGACCCGCCCGTTGCGCGTGTCCGTGAACTCGATCGACTTGCGGACGTAGGGACCATCGGGCGTCTCCTCGTCGATGCGGCGGCGGTACGTCACGAGGTACGGGTCGTTGCGCTCCTCGCTCGAGGAGACGAGGCTCGTGCGGACGCGGGGCGCGTTGAGGAAGTCGAGGAGCAGACGCCCGCCCGGGACCAGCGCCCGGCGCACGCCCGCGAGCACCTTCGCGTCCTCCGAGCGGTCGTCGAAGTACCCGAAGGACGTGAACAGCGAGACGACGGCCTCGAACTGCTGCTGGAACGGCAGCGACCGCATGTCGCAACGGACGTAGGTCGGGGCGCCGGGCAGGTCGGGCGAGAGCTCGTGCGCCCGCTCGAGCAGGTCGTCGGAGATGTCCACGCCGGTCACGCGGTAGCCGAGCGAGGCCAGGGCGCGCGCGTAGCGGCCCTCCCCGCACCCGAGGTCGAGGATCCGCGCGTGGGGGGGCACGCCGAGAAGGCGCAGGATGCCCGGCGCGTTGCGGCGCGCCTCGCCCTCGTCGCGGTGGCCGTACGTCGTCAGGTACCAGGCGCCGAAGGCCGTCACCCACCAGTCGTGGTCGGCGCGGGGACGGTCAAGCGGCGCGACGGGCGGCGGCATCGAGCTCCTCCTTGGCGGCGCGGGCCGCGGCGACGACGAGGTCGCGCCACGACGCGGACGGGTCCTTCGAGGCGGGGAACACGACGCTGCGCGAGGCGTTGACGACGGCGCCGCGGGCACCGGGAAGGAACGCCGCGGCGACGTCGGCGGCCGTGGCGCCCTGCGCGCCGTAGCCGGGGACGAGGAACGGCGTCGAGGGGAGCACGGCGCGCAGGCGCCGCGCCTGGTCGGGCCACGTCGCCCCGACGACGGCGCCCACGCAGGAGAGCCCGCCGCGACCGCGGTGCGGCTCGCCCCACGCGCGCACGAGGTCGGCGGTCCGCTCGTAGACGAGGCGGTCGCCGCAGGCGAGGTCCTGGAGCTCCTTCGCGCCCGGGTTGCTCGTGCGCACGAGCACGAACAGCCCCTTGCCCGATCGGACCGCGGCCTCGACGAGCGGCGCGACGGAGTCGCCGCCCATGTAGGGCGCGACCGTGATCGCGTCGGCCTCGAAGTCGCTCCCGGGAGCGAGGTGCGCCTGCGCGTAGGCCTCGGCGGTCGTGCCGAGGTCGCCGCGCTTGACGTCGCCGATCGCGAGGAGTCCGCGCTCGCGCGCTCCGCGCAGGATCCCCGCGTAGGCGCGAAGCCCCGCGAGGCCGTGGGCCTCGAAGAACGCGATGTTGGGCTTGACGCACGCGGCGTGGGGCCCGACGAGGTCGAGGATCTCCAGCCCGAAGCGCAGGAGGGCCTCGCCGGCGTCGCCCTTCGCGGCGGCCCGGACGTCGGCGGGGAGCTTGTCGAGGCGGGGGTCGATCCCCACGCAGAGCGGGGAGTGCTTCGCCTGCACGGCGGCGTCGAGACGGTCGGCGAACGCGTCCATTGGCGCGGATGCTACCCGTTCCGCGTCAACGGACGACCTCGCGCGCGGGGCGGGGGCGCTGGCCGCAGCGCCGGAGGAACGCGGCCAGGATCCGAGGTCCGACGGCGGTCAGATGGGACTCGGGGTGGAACTGCACGCCCTCGACGGGCAGGTCGCGGTGCAGGACCGCCATGATCTCGCCCTCGTCCGAGCGCGCGGTCACCTCGAGGACGCCGGGCAGCGAGTCCGGGTCGATCACGAGCGAGTGGTAGCGCGCCGCGAGGAACGGCGACCGGAGGCCGCGGAGCGATCCGCGGCCGGCGTGGCGGACGGGCAGCGCGCGCCCGTGCACGGGACGTCGTGCCCGTACGGTGCGCGCGCCGAACGCCTCGCCGATCGCCTGGTGGCCGAGGCACACGCCGAGGACGGGGATCGCGGGTCGGGCCCGCGCGCACGCCCGGATGAGCGGGACGCTCACCCCTGCGTCGCGCGGGGCGTGCGGTCCCGGGGAGATCACGACGCCCTGCGGTCGTGCGGCGATCACGCGAGCCACGGTCGCCGCGTCGTTGCGCACGACCGTGACCGAGGCCCCCAGTTGCGCGAGGAGATGGGCGAGGTTCTCCGTGAAGGAGTCGTAGTTGTCGATCAGCACGATCCCGCAGGGCCCGCCCGCCGGGAGGACGCGACCTCGGACGATGCGACCGCGGGAGCTGCGCACGGAAACGACGTCTCCTCCGTCACGAGACCGCGTCCGGCCCGACGCAGGCGGGCCCGTCCCCCGTCGTGAGTCGGGAATCGGGAGTCGGGGATCGGGGGTCGGGGGGAGCGCTCACCGTATCCTCTTTGGTGGCCGATGAGACCCCGCGCGTACCTCGACCACAACGCCTCGACGCCGCTCGACCCGGCCGTTCGCGACGCCATGGCGAAGGCCGAGGCGATGACGTGGGGTAACCCGTCGTCCCCGCATCTCGAGGGACGTCTCGCCCGCGAGATCCTCGAGGAGGCGCGCGGGCGCGTGGCGGCGACGCTCGGCTGCCGGCCCCGAGAGGTGCTCTTCACGAGCGGGGGCACCGAGGCCGTCAACCTGGCCCTCGTCGGCGCGGCGCGGGCCCGTGCGGCGTCGGGGAAGCGCGTCGTGGTGACCGCGATCGAGCACAGCTGCGTCACGGACGCCGCCGACGCCCTCGGGCGGGAGGGGTACGAGGTCGTTCGGGTGGCGCCGACACCCGACGGCCGGGTCGAGGCCGGCGCGGTCGACGCGGCGTGCGCCCCCGGCACCTCGGTGGCCGCGGTCATGCTCGCCAACCACGAGACGGGCGCGATCCTCCCCGTGCGGGCGGTCGCGGAGGCCGTGCGGGCGCGGGGCGTCGCGGTGCTCTGCGATGCCGCCCTGGGTCCCGGTCAGGTGGAGGTCCGGGTGGAGGCCCTCGGGGTCGACCTGCTCGCGCTGTCCGCTCACAAGTGGAACGGCCCCAAGGGGATCGGCGCGCTCTACGTCCGTCGGCGGACGAAGCTCGAGCCCCTGCTCCGGGGTGGGCCGCAGGAGGAGCGGATCCGCGGCGGGACGGAGAACGTGGTCGGCGCCGTGGGGCTCGCGACCGCGCTCGAGCGTGCGGTCGCCTCCGCCGAAGCGCGCCGAACCCGGTACCGGGCGCTGACCGAACGGCTCCTCGGGGGCCTCCTCGCGGCGATCCCCGATGCGCGGCTCCTGGGCCCGGCCGAGCCGCGCCTGCCGAGCACCGTCCTCCTGGAGCTGCCGGGCTGCGAGGGCGAGGCCGTTCTCGTCAACCTCGACCTGGAGGGAATCTCCACGTCGACGGGCAGCGCGTGCGCGGTCGGCGGCACCTCGGCGAGCCCGGTTCTCCTTGCGATGGGACTTTCCACGAAGCGCGCGTCGTCGACGATCCGATTCAGCGTGGGAGAAGGCACGACGGACGCAGACGTCGATCGCGTGCTCTCCGCGCTGCCTGCGATCGTCGGACGGCTCCGCGCTCTCGCGCGGTGACGATCCCCCTCGCGCGGTGACGATCACCAAGGCGCCCCGGAACCTCGGT
>DATLLK010000204.1:0-4384 GCA_035537895.1 Planctomycetota bacterium | reverse complement strand
GCGCAGGAGGTCTTCGAACAAGGCGAACGCATCCGACCCGGCGAGTTGGGCGTAGAGACGCGCTGCGTAGGGGGCGAGGTCGGATCCCTCGTGCCGGATCGCGTACTCGAGCGCGGGCAGCGCCTCGCGGCCCACGCCGCTGAGCGCATCCGTGATCTCGCTCTCGCGGAAGCCCCGACGGTCGCCGTCGGTGCCTTTCAGCGTCCGCAACTGTTCGAGGATCGTCTGCTCGAGGGGGGAGAGCCCTCCCTCGACGACCTTCGGGGCGTCGACGTAGATCGATCCGTGCGGGCCCGTGACGCTGCGTCCCGGCTCGAGCAGACGGCCGAGCGCAGCCCGCACCAGGGCGATCTGCTCCGGCGTGAGGCCCTTCGCGAGGTCCGTCCACAGGAGGACGGCCATCTTCCGCGCCTCCTCGCGCTCCCCTCGCGCCTCGCGCAGGTGGAGCAGTCGCAGCGCGGCCTCGCGCGCCGCCCCGACCGCAGAGGTGTCGGCGCGGCGAGCCGTTGCGATCTCCTCCCGCAGGGCGATCGTGATCACACCGTCCCGCGACTCCCAGCCCAGCTCGTGGGGGGCGGTGACGAGGTCGAGGACTTCCCGCGCCGTCACGTCGTCGAGCCTCGCGACATTGACGCGGACGTTGTCGGCCCTGCCGCTGTCACGGACTCTCGGCGTGATGAAGAAGTTGAGGCCCGTCACCGTACGGAGGTACGTCACGACCTGATCGAGGCTCTGGTCGACGAACTGGAGGCCCTTGATGCGCTTCGCCTCGAGTGTTTCGTAGAGCGCCCTACGCTCCGCGTCACCTACGCCGGCGAGGACCCGTTCGTACAACTCGATCGCCTTCGGGACGTCACGGTCGGCCGACTCCGTCGTCTTCGCCTGCCGCAGCAGGTCCTCCGGGCTCGGCGGCGCGTCCGCAGCGCGCGCGGCGCCTCCGAGCACGATGGCAAGCAGGCCGGCCAGGATCGCTGTGCGCTTCATGGGTCCGCCTCCGTTCGACCTCCCGATGCTCGCCGGTCGCCAAGCCGCAACGGTCACGGGCTCGCAACATCCGCGTCACGCGCTCGCCGTGTCTCCCGGGGCCGGGTCGTACCGGTACCCCACACCGTGAACCGTCCGGATCACCTGGGGCTCCGCTCCGTCGTCGCCGACCTTTTCCCGCACGCGCGCCACGTGCATGTCCACCGTGCGCGTCGTCGGGAAGCGCTCGTAGCCCCAGACTTCGTCGAGGAACCGCTTGCGCGAAAGCGCGACGCCGGGGTGGCGGGCGAGGAACCGGAGGAGGTCGGCCTCCGTCTTCGTGAGCGCCATGGTCGCCTGTCCCCGCCGCACGACGAGGGCCGCGAAGTCCACCTCGGCGCCCCCGAACCGCACGACGTCGGGAAGCGCCCCGACCCCCGCCCGCAACCGAGCGCGCACGCGCGCCAGCAACTCCTTCAGCGAGAAGGGCTTGACGAGGTAGTCGTCCGCGCCGACGTCGAGGCCCTTCACGCGGTCCTCCTCGCGCCCGCGGGCCGTGAGCATGAGGACCGGCGTTCGGCGTCCGGCCTCCCGCAGGCGCTTGCACACCTGCAGTCCGTCCATCCGCGGCAGCATGAGGTCGAGGATCACGAGGTCGAACCGGCGCGCGAGGGCCGTCTCGAGCGCGGTCACGCCGTCCTGCTGGAGGACGGGCTCGTAGCCCTCCTGGGTCAGCGCGTCCACGAGGACCAGGCCCAGGCTCTCGTCGTCCTCGACCACGAGGATCCGCGCGCTCATCGGCCGCCCTCCGGGATCTCGACCACGAACCGCGCCCCGCCTCCCTCGCGACCCTCGACGCGGATCGTCCCGCCGTGCGCCCGCACGATCTCGCGCGCCACGTAGAGCCCCAACCCCACGCCCGGCACCGCGCGCACGCGCGCCTCCTCGCCCCGGGAGAACCGCTCGAAGACCCGCTCGCGTTCCGCGGCCGGGACACCCGGCCCGCGGTCAAGCACCTGCACAACGTAGCCGCCTTGGACGGGCGCCGCTTCCACCTCGATGCGCCGGTCCGCGCCGGCGAACTTCGCCGCGTTGTCGAGCAGGTTGTGGACGACGTGCGCGAACGCGTCGGGGTCGAGGGGGACCGGCACGGAAGACGAGGTCGCCGCGAGGTCCACCCGGAAGCCGCGGCGCTCGAGGCCCGGCCGCGCCGCCTCGACCGCCTCCGCCACGGCGGCGGCCGGGTCGATCGGCCGCGGGTTGACGACCGCGCCCGCGTCGCGCTCGATCCGCGACACGTCGAGCACGTCGCGCACGGTCGCCCCGAGGCGGGTCATCTCCGCCTGGATCCTCGCCGCATAGTCGTGCGCCTTCGCGGGATCGGCGACGCGGCCGTCGGCGAGCATCTCGGCCATGGCCTGGACCGAGGCGATGGGCGTCTTCATCTCGTGGGACACCGACGCCACGAAATCCGCCTGCATGCGCGCGGCGCGCGCGCTGCGCCGCAGGGACAGGAGGGCGAGCGCCGCCCCCGCGAGGTAGACGCCCAACGCGGCGCCCACGGCCCGCCCGGCGTCGGCGGTCGCGGCCCGCTCGGGCACGGGGCGGATCCAGAGGTGCAGTCCCTCGAGGGGCGCCCCCGCGCGCGTCGCGATCGCGTCGGGCGGGATCGTGGCGGGATCCGTCGTCGCGCCGAACTCGCCGGGCGCGCCGGCGGCGACGAGTTGCGCCCGCCCCTTGAGGACGTTCTCGACCGGGATCGCGGTCACGCGGTCCTCGCCGCGGACGAGCACGAAGCCGTCGGCGGCGAGGGCATCGCGGGCCCCGAGTCGGCGCAGGTCCTCGAGGCACGCGCGATAGGCCGCGAGCACGCGCCCGAGGCGTCCGACCGCCGCGGTGGGGGCGGCCGGGATGCCCTCGACCTCGCGAGCGAGCGCGGCGAGAAGGTCCTCGATGCCGAGCCGGCCGGGTCGAGCCAGGAACACGGACACGTAGCCCGTCTCGTGCTCATCCGCGAGCCCAGCGAGAGCCCCCGAGTCTTCGCGCCCGGCGCGGAGGTCGATCGCTGCGAGTCGTCGCGCGGCGACCCGTCCCGGGCCGACGTCCCAGGTGACCCCGCCATCGTCGAAGGGCATGCTGTCCGTCACGAGACTGCGTGCGGCCCGAAGGCGCGCGACCGCTTCCTCCGTACGCCCCAGCCGGGCGAGCAGCACGCCGGCGCGCAGGTTCGCATAGGACTTCGTCATCGGGTCGGCGACGGCGTCGGCGACGCGCTCGTACGCGACGGCGGCACCGGCCGGGTCGGAACGCCGGACCTCAGTCCAGTCCGCTTCCGCGAGCGCCACGCGGACGTGCTCGGGCGCTGCCGACGGAGCCCACGGGGCCGGCGACCCTTCCGGGCGAAACACCGCCTCCCGGGCCCGATCACCGAGCGCGTACGGGGCCGTGTCCCCGATCTCGCGGCGAAGCGCGTCGAGCACGCGGCGACCGCGACCCTCGGCTTCCGCCTTTGCGCGCGTCGCCTCGAGGCCCACGAGCCGCACGCCCACGACGACCAGCGCCACCCCCGCGGCGGCGAGGAACCCCGTCGCAAGGAGGGCGGCCCATCGCCGTTTCACCCGGACGATCGTGCGCCGAGGGCGGCGCCAGTTGTCACGAGGCCGTAAATGAGGTGGGCCTTGACCGGTGACCGTGTGTCCTAGTACACTAGTACACCATGTGGAGCTTCCGGGTCGATCCGCACCTCGCGCTGCCGGCCTCCCGGCAGATCGTGGAAGCGGTCCTCGACGGGGTGGCGTCCGGTCGGCTGGCCGCGGGGGAGCGGTTGCCGAGCGTCCGGGTCATGGCGGCCGAGGCGCTCGTGAACCCGAACACGGTGGGGAAGGCGTACCGGGAGTTGGAGATGGAAGGGATCACGGAGTCGCGGCACGGCGACGGCGTGTTCGTCACGGCGGCCGGGCCCGACCGGGCGCGAGCGCTGCGCCGCAGGGCGACGCTCGAGTCGTTCCGGCAGGCCGTGCTCGAGGGACTCCGGGCGGGCCACGCTCCCGACGCGCTCTCGGAGGTCTTCGAGTCCGTGCTCCGGGGCGCGCGATCCGCGGGCGGCGTGAAGAAGGCGAGGGGGGCATGAGCGCGATCACGCTGGCCTGCGTGGAGGCGGGGTACGGTCGCAAGGACGTCCTGCGGGGCGCGACCCTCGAGGTGCCCGAGGGCTGCGTGACGGCCCTTCTCGGCGAGAACGGCGCGGGCAAGACGACGCTGCTCCGGGTCTGTCTCGGAGTCGTGCGTCCTCGTCGGGGTGCGGTCCGGATCCTCGGGCGAGACCCCTTCCAGGACGCCCGCGAGGTTCGTACGCGGATCGGTTTCGTGCCGGATCGTCCGGACGCGTACGGGTGGATGCGGGTCGGCGACCTGGCGCGAC
>DATLLK010000203.1:0-5108 GCA_035537895.1 Planctomycetota bacterium | reverse complement strand
GCCCTCCTGCTCGCGGGCGCGGCGGTCGAGCCCTCCCGCGGCGTCCTTGAAGCGCTTGTAGGCGTGGTGCTGCTTGACCAGGTCGAGCCGCGGGTCGAGCTCGTCCTCCTCGAGCGGCACGTCGCGCGGCAGCAGGCTGCGGCTCTTCATCACGAGCAGGTGGCTCGCCATGACGAGGAACTCGCCGGCCCGGTCCACGTCGATCGTCGACAGGCCCTGCTCGACGTGGCGCACGAACTGGTCGGCGATCCGCGCGACGGGGAGCTGCTGGATGTCCACCTCGGCCAGCTGGACCAGGTGGAGCAGGAGGTCGAGCGGCCCGTCGAAGGCGTCGAGCGAGACGCGCAGGTCGTCAGCCACGGATGCTCCCGGCAAGCGCCAGCAGGTGTTCCCAGAGGAAATCGAACGCGGGATGGAGGACCCGACCGAGGAACCCGGTCTGCATGAGCACGATGAGGATGATGAACCCGAAGGTCTCGATGCGGGCGAACGCGGCCTGGGCGTCCCGTCCGAGGAGACCCGCGAGGACGGTCCCGCCGTCGAGCGGGGGCAGCGGCAGGAGGTTGAAGAGCGCGAGGTAGAGGTTCACGGAGATCGAGAGCAGCAGGAAGTGGTGGCCGAGCGACCCGCCGAGCACCCCGCCCGGCGAGGCGAGACCCAGGAGGATCGCGCAGGTCGTGGCGAGGAGGAGGTTGCTGCCCGGGCCCGCGGCGGCGATCGCCGCCGAGCCGAGGCTCGGGTTCTTCAGGACGTAGGGGTTGTAGGGAACGGGCTTGGCGTACCCGAAAACGACCCGGCCGCCCGTGGACCACCAGAGCAGGGCGGGCAGGAGGATCGTCCCGAAGGGGTCGATGTGCCGGATCGGGTTCAGGCTCACGCGACCCATGGCCTTCCCGGTGTAGTCGCCGAGCCGCCACGCCGTCCACGCGTGAGCCGCCTCGTGGAACGACAGGGAGGCCAAGAAGGCCGCAGCCGTGAGGGCGATCTGGACCCAGTCCATGGGGCGGTAGGGTACCGGGCGGGACCCCGGCACCCGACGGCTTCCGGGGGACGGTCGCGTCCCCCGGCCCTACAATCGCCCGGTTGTCTTGGCCCCCGGAGCACGCGCTGGACCCGTCCCGTCCGTCCGCCCCGTCGCCGACCGCCCCGGGTGCGCCCCGGGTGCGGCTTTTCGTGATGGACGTCGACGGGACCCTGACGGATGGCACCATCACCTACGCGGAAGACGGCTCCGAGTGGAAGTCGTTCCATGCGCGGGACGGGATGGGCATCCAGCTGCTGTCGCTCGCGGGCGTCGTGGCGGCCATCGTCACGGGCCGCCGCAGCACCGTCGTCGAGCGCCGGGCGAAGGAGCTCGGCGTGACCGAGCTCCACCAGGGCGTGAAGGACAAGGCGGGGGTCGTGCGCGACCTGCGCAAGCGGCTCGGCATCCCCGCCACGCAAGTGGCCTACGTGGGCGACGACCTGTCCGACCTCCCGCCCATGCGCGAGGCGGCCTTCAGCGCGGCGCCCGCGGACGCGGCGGACGAGGTCCGGCGCGCGGCGACGTTCGTCTGCGCGACGCCCGGCGGGCGTGGCGCCGTGCGCGAGGCGGTCGAGGCGCTGCTCCAGCGCGAAGGCCGCTGGGACGCGGTGCTCGCCGCTCTCGAGGGCGCTCCGAGGGCGTCGCTGTGAGGCGCCTCCTCCTGTTCATCGCCCTCGCAGGGGCCGGCCTCGCGGCCCTCGTCGGCGCGGCCGGCAGCTTCTTCGGCCGCGGGGGCGACGAGCCGAGCCCGGAAGTCCCCGTGGTCGCCCGCGACGCGGCGCCGACCGCCCAGACGGGCGACGCGCCGCTGCCCCTCTCGGCGTTCCCCGGCAACTTCGACGAGCGCACGCCCGACGTCGCGCTCCTCGATCCGATGAAGCTCGACTTCCCGCTCATGGCCGACCGCGAGTGGAAGGACCCCGTCACGGGCGAGCGGGTCGCGCTGCCCTACTTCGTCGAGATGTCCCTCCGGGTCCGCGACCTCGAGCCGTTCCGCGACCCGTCCACGGGCGCGGCGGGCAACCGATGGAAGGACGTCCACGTCACGGTCTACCGGGATCCGTCGACGCTGACGCGCGCCGAGGCGGAGCGGCTGGCCGCCGACCCCGCCGAGCGGCGCAACCTCGTCCTCTACGAGGTCCAGGCCGCCGAGGGGCACGCGAACTTCCCGCTGGGCCCCGCCGAGTCGGGGCGCAGCCAGCCGACCGTGCGCATGCAGATCTACCTGCGCAAGGACGTCGAGATCCACGTCGTGCGCGAGGACGTGCGCATCCTCACGTCCGACGTGACGCTCGACCGCGAGGCCGGCACGGCGGAGGGCCCGTCGGACATCACGGCGACGAGCGCCTCGTTCCTCGTGCGCGGGCGCGGCTTCCGACTCGACCGCGCGGCGCGTCGGATCGAGATCCTCGAGCGACCCGAGATCGACCTGCGGGGCCTCGCGACGAGCAACGGCTCTCCGGCGCCGTTCGACCTCGGCAGCGGGGCGTTCCGGCCCAAGGTCGTGCGCGCGCGCGGCAGCGCGGTCGTCGTGCAGCGGGACGGCGACGACGGGGTGCCGCTCTACGACGCCGTGCTCCGCGACGGTGTGCATGCCGAGGCCGAGGACGGCAGCCATCTCGACTCCGACGTCCTCGAGCTGCGCGCCGTCCGCGACGGGGCGCGCCGCGGGAGCGACGGCGTCCCGGGTTCGGGCGACCAGCGCTACCGCCTCGTGCGCGTCGTCGCGGACGGGAACGTCTCCGGCGAGAGCGGCACGCGGACCGACGTCAGCGGGCGCAGCGTGCCGACGTTCGCCGTGACCACGGCGCGTCTGACGAGCGGTTTCGAGGACGGGTCGATCTCCCGCGCGGTCCTCGAGGGACGCACGAGCGTGCGGTGGGTCGGCGAGCTCTCGATGCCGGGCGGGCGCAAGGCCGTCGGGACCCTCTTCGCGACCTGCCGCGAGCGTCTCTCGTACGGCCCTCGCGCGATCGACGCGGCGGACGCACCGCCCTGCGACGCGGTGCTCGACCTCGTGGGCTCGGCGAGGGTCGAGAGCGACGCGGCGGCGCCGGGAGGCGAACCCGAACGGCTGGAGGCCGACCGGCTGCAGCTCTTCCTGCGCCGCAACGTCGGGCCGCCGCCCGAAGCGTCCGCCCAGGCGTCGCTCCCCCCTGGCGCGGATCAGATGCGGGCCGTCGCGTTCGCCGCGACGGGCGGCAACGTCCGGATCTCGGGCCCGCGCGTGAACGGCACGGCCCACGAGATGAAGGGCTTCGACCTCGACGGCGACGCCTGGCGCATCGTGGCGGCCGGACCGGACACGCGTCTCGAGGTCGCCGAGGGGATCGGGCGCCGACGCGAGGCAACGGAGCCCGGAGAGACGGCCGAGCCCGGCACCCCGCCGGCGGAGCGGCCCGAGTGGACGCTCGACCGACTCTCGGCGACGGACGCCGTGCGCGGCGTGATCTCCCCACGTCCGGGCGACCCCGCCGTCACATTCTCGGCGGACACGCTCGACTACAGCGCGGCGACCGGCGGCGAGCTGCGCGCGGCGGACGGCCGGCGCGCGGTCCTCGTCTACCCCGGGCCGGACGGTCGCGACGACACGATCGAGGCCCCCCTCGTGGGCTTCCGGCTCGACGAGACCGAGCGCCGGCTCTGGACCCGCTTCGGCTCGAAGGCCGTCGTCTGGGGCGGACCTCGGCCCACGACGCGCAGCGCCGCACCCGAAGGTGCGCGGCGCATCGCGCTGCGGAGCGGCTCGCGCATCGAGTTCCTCGGCGGGATGACGTCGGGCGGCGAGTCGACGATCTCGGTGCGGGCTCTCGACGGCGCGGCGATCGAGTCGCGCCTGGGCACCACGGAGGCCGACCGCGTCGCGGCGCGCGAGATCACGGTGACCCTCGTGCAGCGCGTGACGCGCTCGGGCGGGAGCCTGCTCGCGGGCGCCACGGGCAAGGACCGCAAGCCCCGCGATCCCGCGGCGCCGTCCGCCGCGGCCGCGCCCGCCGCGTCCGCGGCTCCCTCGCGCTGGACGCTGGACTGCCGCGACCTGGACGTCGTGATGGGCGACGCGCCCGGCGCCGCGCAGGACCTCGCGGGCCTTCGGTCGATCGAGGCGCGCGGCGCCGTGGACGCGCGGACCCAGCCCGTCGGCTCCGGAGACGAGGCCCAGCGTTTCGAGGGCGAGCTCCTGACCTTCGCGGGCGCGACCGGCACCGGCCGCCTCGAGGGCACCCCCGAGACACGCGCGCGGGTGACCCTGGGCAGCGGCGACCTCGCGCAGCGTCTCGCCTCGCCGACGATGGAGTTCGCGGTCGTGGACGGGCGCATCTCCACGGCCACGCTCGCGGCGCCGGTGACGGGCCTGTTCCACGTCGCCGAGCGCGGGCGCACCGCGGTCGAGCGCTACGTCGTCAAGTCGGACGCGGGACCGCTCGTGGTCACCGGCGACGGCGCGCTGGTCCACGGCACGCCGGCCGTACCCGTCGTCGTGGAGCGGTCTCTGCGGGAAGGCGAGACCGCGAACTTCGAGAAGTCGATGACGCTCGCCTCCCCCACCGTGCGCATGGTGACGGACGGCGCCGACCTCGGCCGCGGCGCCCGCACGATCCGAAGCTTCGACGCGGAGGGGCCGCAGACGCGGATCGAGGTCCACAAGCGCGACGGGGGCTCCTCCCGCGCGATGGGCGACCGCATCGCGTACGACGCGACGACATCGACCCTGCGCCTGACCGGCGTCCAGGGCGTGCAGGTTCTCGACACGGACGCCAAGGGACGGACGCAGCAGGGCCGCGTGAACTGGCTCACCTACAACACGAAGACCGGCGAGGTCGACGCCGAGGGCGGCGACGTCGTGCTGGAGCTGGGCAAGTGACGGTCGCGTTCTTCGAGATCGGCTTCGGCGAGATGATGGTCGTCGCGTTCATCGCGCTGCTGCTCTTCGGCGGCGAGCTCCCGCGCGTGATGCGGTCGGTCGGCGAGGTCTACCGCGGGTTCCGCAAGAACATGGACGACCTCAGGTTCCAGGCGCTGCGACCCGACGCCCACAAGCCGACGAAGCCGGGCGCGTCGACCCCGTATCGTCCGACGTCGATGC
>DATLLK010000202.1:0-3652 GCA_035537895.1 Planctomycetota bacterium | reverse complement strand
CCCTTGATCCCCTCGGCCACGGTGGCGAACACGTCCGCGCGGTCGCGGCGCACCTTGCGCTTGTCCACGAGGCGCGTCAGCCCGCCGGTCCCGGGGAGCACGCCGAGGATGGGGACCTCGGGGAGGCTCACGGCCGTGCTGCCGTCGTCCTTCAGCCAGATCTCGTCGCACGCGAGCGCGAGCTCGTACCCGCCGCCCGCACACGTCCCGTTGACCGCGCAGAGGCTCCGGATGCCGCTGTTCGCCGATGCGTCCTCGAGCGCGAGGCGCGTCTCGTTGGTGTACTTGCAGAAGTTCACCTTGAAGGCGTGGGTCGACGACCCGAGCATGAAGATGTTGGCGCCCGCGCAGAAGATCCGGTCCTTCCCGCTCGTGACGAGCAGGGCCCGCACCTCGGGGTGCTCCCCGGGACCGGCGGGCTGACGCGCCTCGTGGACAAGCGCAAGGTGCGCCGCGACCGCGCGGACGTGTTCGCCACCGTGGCCGAGGGGATCAAGGGCCGGCGCGCGAAGGAGTGGGGCCTCGTCGACGAGGTCGTCTCCTCCTCGCGGTTCAAGGAGGCGGTCGAGGCGCGGTTGAAGGCGATCGCGACGCGGGAGGGCGCGGGGAACCGTCGCGGCCCCGGCGTGCCGCTGCCCCCGCTCGACCCGAAGTGGCGGCCCGACGGCGCGACGTTCCGCCACGTCGAGTACGCCGTGGAGCCCTTGGCGCGCACGGCCCGCCTCGTGGTGACCGTCCCGTCGGGTCCCGTGCCCACGACCCCCGCCGAGGCGCACGCGCAGGGCGCCGACTGGTGGCTCTTCCGCGCGTTCCGCGAGCTCGAGCAGGCGCTCTTCGACCTTCGCTTCAACCGGCTCGAGACGGGTCTCGTCCTCCTCGAGGTCAAGGGCGACGCCGCCACGGTGCGGACGACGGACGCGGTGCTCGCGCGCGAGGGGGAGGACTGGTTCGTGGCCGAGGTGCGCCACCACGTGAAGCGGGTGCTGAAGCGCCTCGACCTCACCTCGAAGACGTTCTTCGCGCTCGCCACGCCGGGGACGTGCTTCGTCGGCACGATGCTCGAGATCGCGCTCGCGGCGGACCGCTTCTACGTGAAGGACGAGGACGGGACCGAGGTCGAGTGCTCGCCGATGAACGCCGGGCCCTTCCCGATGCCGAACGGCCTGACGCGGCTCGCGACGCGCTTCCTCGCCGATCCCTCGATGGTCGACCGGGCGCTCGCGACGAAGGGCCCGATCGACGCGCGCGCGGCCCTCGAGGCCGGCATCGCGACGTTCGCCCCCGACGACCTCGACTGGGACGACGAGGTCCGCCTCGCGGTCGAGGAGCGCGCGAGCCTCTCGCCCGACGGGCTGACGGGCATGGAGGCCAACCTGCGGTTCGCGGGCCCCGAGACGCTGGAGACCAAGATCTTCGGCCGCCTCTCCGCCTGGCAGAACTGGATCTTCATCCGGCCCAACGCCGTCGGGGAGCGCGGGGCGCTCTCCCTCTACGGGAAGCCGACACGCCCCGAGTTCGACTGGCGGAGGACGTAGGCCCATGTCGCAGGTGGACCTGAACGCGAAGATCCCGAACAACGTCGACCTGACGAGCGACAAGCGCCTCCAGCGCGCCCTCGAGGAGTGGCAGCCGCGGTACGTGGACTGGTGGAAGGCGATGGGACCCGAGGGCTTCCAGTCCCACGAGGTCTTCCTCCGCACCGCGATCAGCGTGGACCGCGAGGGCTGGGCGAACTTCGACTACGTGCGGATGCCCGACTACCGGTGGGGCATCTTCCTCGCGGACGCCGAGCCCGAGAGGAAGGTCGGCTTCGGCGACCACATGGGCAAGCCCGCCTGGCAGCAGGTGCCGGGCGAGTACCGCAACATGCTGCGCCGGATCATCGTGACGCAGGCCGACACCGAGCCCGCGAGCGTCGAGCAGCAGCGCCTCCTCGGCCAGACGACGCCGTCCCTCTACGACATGCGCAACCTCTTCCAGGTCAACGTGGAGGAGGGGCGCCACCTCTGGGCGATGGTCTACCTCCTCCACACCTACTTCGGCCGCGACGGGCGCGAGGAGGCCGAGGACCTGCTGCGCCGCCGCTCGGGCAACCCGGACAACCCCCGCATCCTCGGGACCTTCAACGAGCCGATCCGCGACTGGCTGTCCTTCTTCATGTTCACGACCTTCACGGACCGCGACGGGAAGTTCCAGCTCCTCGCGCTCGCCGAGTCCGGCTTCGACCCGCTCTCGCGCACCTGCCGGTTCATGCTGACCGAGGAGGCGCACCACATGTTCGTCGGCGAGACCGGCGTCGGTCGCGTCCTCCAGCGGACGGCGGACACGATGAACCGGGTCGGGGCCGACCCCGCGAAGGTCCGCGCGGAGCACGTGATCGACCTCGGCACGCTCCAGCGGTACCTGAACCACTGGTACACGTCGTCGCTCGACCTGTTCGGGGGCGAACGCTCGAGCAACGCCGCCGACTTCTTCGCGTCGGGCATGAAGGGCCGCTACCGCGAGGAGCAGTACGCGGACCACCTCGCGCTCGAGGGCCACTACGACCTCCCGGTGCTCGGGCCCGACGGGCGGATGACCTCCGAGCGCGTCGCGCTGCGCAACGCGATGAACGAGGTCCTGCGCGACAACTACGTGGGCGACTGCGAGTTCGTCGCCCAGCGATGGAACCGCGTCCTCGAGAAGGCCGGCCGACCCGAGCGACTGAAGCTCCCGTCGCGGCGCTTCCGCCGCTCGGTCGGGATCTACGCCGACGCCAGCTACGACCTCGACGGCAACCCGATCACCGCGGAGGAGTTCGAGGCGCACCGCCACGAGTGGCTGCCCTCGAAGGAGGACTTCGCCTTCGTCCTCGGCCTGATGCACCCGGTGACCGAGCCGGGCAAGATCGCCTCCTACATCGCGCCGCCCGCGAAGGGCATCGCCGACCACCCCTGGGAGTGGGAGTACGTGCGTCCGCCCAAGGCCTGAAGCGGCCTATCCGGTCGGGGCTCGTCCCGGCCCGCCGCAGGCGGCGCAGGGGCAGGCGTCGCGCAGGCGGTCGTACGCGTAGATGCCGGTCGCGTGGCCGTCGCTGAACGAGAACTGGATCGCGTAGCCCCCCACCTGCGACGCGTCGGTGATCCGCACGTCCTTCACGTGGTCCCACGCGGGCGGCACGACCTCGCCCGGCGCGTGCCCGCGGCAGCCGGCGCACGGGCAGATGAAGCGCAGGTACCCCGCGTCGTAGGCGCTCTCGTGGCCGTCGTGCCAGGTGACGGCGAGCCGCTGGGTCTTCAGGTCGAGCGCCAGACGCTGCGGGACGTCCCGTCCCGGCTGGCTCACGGGCGCTCCCGGGGCGGCCGGTCGGGCGCGAACGGGGCGAGGCGGCTGCGGACGCGCTGGGCCTCCGCCGCGATCGCCTCGACCGCGGGGACCGCGTCGCCGAGCGCGTCCGTGCGGGCGCGCGCCTCGAGGTCGGCGCAGAGGGCCGCGAGCCCCCGCGCGCCGAGGCTGCCGGCGCTGCCCTTCAGCCCGTGCGCGGTGAACCGCACCTCGGCGGCGTCGCGGCGGAGCGCCGCCTGCCGAAGGCTCGCCACCGCCCGATCGGCGTGGGCGAAGAACTCGCGCACGATCCGCGGGAGGAACTCGCGGTCCTCCCCCGCCAGCTCCT
>DATLLK010000201.1:0-7316 GCA_035537895.1 Planctomycetota bacterium | reverse complement strand
AGGTCGGGGGCCAGGTCGTCGCCGCGCACCGCCTCCTGCGCACCGTCGACGTCTACGCAGGGGTGGGCGGCACGTGGTTCTCCGAGGATCGCCACGACGGCATCGGCTACGAGCCGTGGCGTGCGATGGGCTTCGTCGCGCTCGAGTGGCGCCCGTTCCGCCGCCTGAGCCTGTTCCTCGAGACCGACGCCGCCTCGCGCCTGATCGAGGACGTCGCCCGATTCCCGAGCGTCCACTGGTACCTGAACGCGGGCCTGAAGTACGACCTCACCTCGCGCACGACGCTCGAGGTGGGCTTCGTCGAGAACCTCGAGGACCAGCAGTCCACGGCCGACATGGGCATCGTGCTCGGCGTCGCCCACCGCTGGTAGCGGAGGCGGCTACCGACCGCTGAGCCGCGCGACGAGGTCGTCGAGCGCGCGCGGGTCGAGCGAGCGGCCCGCGACGCGGCCCGCGAGCCGGTCGTCGGGCCCGATGACGAGCACCGCGGCGCCGGCGTCGGCGAGTCCGAGCGCGAGAGGGGCCTCCTCCGCGAGCACGCCCGCGAACCGCACGCCCGCGCGCCTCGCCGCCTCGGCCATCACGGCGCGCTCCTCCTCCGGAGTCGCCTTCACGCGGCGGATGCCCACGCGGACCTCGCCCGTGGGGCGGCCTGCGAGCACGACCGAGAGCGACCGCGCCCAGCGGCGCAGGACCGAGGGAAGCACGGGCTCGCCCATCTCGAAGGGGTCCGCGACCACGACGACGAGCGGTCCCTTCCCCGCGGGGATCCCCGCGTCCGCGAGCCGAGGGGCCATGGGCCCGTCCCCGAGCGCGACCCACGCGCCCGCGCGGTCGAGCAGCGCGCGCCCCTCCTCGTCGTCGTCGCCTCCGAGCGCGAGCGCCTCGCGACCGGCCGTGAGGAGACGGCGCGCGTGCTCGGCGTGCGGCGCCGGTCCCTCGACCCGCTCGCGCGCCCCTTCGGCCGCCGCCCGCACGACGACCTCGGCGAGCAGGCGGGCGTCGTACGTCCGCCCGCGCGCGTCCTCCCCGCGGCCCTGGAAGCGCTCGACGATGCGGCGCAGGCGCGCGAGCGCCGCGGGGACGTCGCCGCCCGTGAGCGCGACCTGCAGGCGCCAGGTCGTCGCGACCCGGCCCCGCTCGTCGTCGAGCGCCTCCGCGGCCTCGAGGTGGGCGCGCACGGCCTCGCGGTCGCCGCGCGCGTCGGCCGCGCGCGCCTCCACGAGCGGGTCCTTCGGCGGGCCCGGCTCGCCGCCGCAGCCCGCCGCGCAGGACGAGGCGAGGGCGAGGAGGGCGAGGAGCGGGCGGCGCACGCCGGCATCCTAGCGCCCCCCCCGCGTGCTTAGGGGTAGGCTTCGCGGCCCATGCGCCTTCGCACGTCCGACGGCCGCGCCCTCTGGCTGGGCTACGGGATGAACGTCCACGCGGGCGGCTCCCTCGACGTGCTGGAGAGGGCGCTCGCGACGACCGTGGTGCCCCTTCGGGACCGACTCGGCGTCGACGGGACGATGGGGCTCGCGCTCCGCCTCGACCGGGGCGGGGTGACGGACCTGCTCGCCGACGAGGAGCGCCGGCGCCTCCTGCGCGACACGTTCGCGGCCCTCGACCTCGTTCCCTTCACGGGGAACGCCTTCGTCGTGGGGGAGTTCCACGCCGCGGGGACCAAGGCGGAGGTCTACCGGCCCACCTGGGAGACGCCGGAGCGCGTGGCGTACACGCTCGCGTTCGCGGAGGCCCTGGCGGCGCTCGGCGACGGGCCCCGCACGCTGTCGCTCTCGACCTCGCCCGGTTCGTTCAAGCCCTTCGGCGACGACGCGGGGTTCCCCGCCCGCGCGGCCGCCCGGCTCGCCGAGACCGCCCGCGGGCTCGCCGACCTCGAGCGCCGCACGGGCGCCCGCGTGCGCCTCGCGCTCGAGCCCGAGCCCCTGTGCACGCTCGAGACGACGGAGGAGACGGTCGCCTTCTTCGAGGGCCCGCTGCGCGAGGCGCTCGGCGGCGACGAGGCCGCCGCCCGCCACCTCGGCGTCTGCTACGACGTCTGCCACCAGGCGGTCGAGGGCGAGGACCCCGAGGCGTCGCTTTCGCGGCTCGCCGCGGCCCGCATCCCCGTCGTGAAGGTCCAGGTCTCGTGCGCCCTGCTCGTGCCCGACCCCGCCGACCCCGCGGCGCGGGCCGCGCTCGCGCGCTTCGACGAGCCCCGCTGGCTGCACCAGGTCGCGTCGGGGACCGGCGCCTCGCGCCGGCTCGTCGCCGACCTTCCCGAGGCGCTGTCGGGGCCCGCGGCCCCGGCGTGGCGCGCGGCGGGCCCCTGGCGCGTCCACTTCCACGTGCCCGTCCACCGCGCGGAGGTCGTGCCGCCGCTCCGCACGACGCGCGACGTCCTCGAGCGCGCGCTGCGCGCGGTCGTCCGCACGGGCGCCTGCGACCACCTGGAGATCGAGACCTACACGTGGGAGGGCCTCCCGGCCGACGCGCGGGCGGGGGGCCTGGTCGAGTCGATCGCCCGGGAGCACGAGTGGGTGCTGTCCGTGCTCGCGGAGGAGGGCGTCGCGCCCGACGCCGAGGAGGACCCGAGATGAGCCCCACGGACCGCCGCCGCGAGGCGATGCTCCTCGTCGTGTCCGACCGCGCCGCCGCGGGGACCCGCAAGGACCTGACCGCCGACCTCCTTCGGCCCGTGCTCCACGCGCGCGGGTTCGACCTGGTCGAGGTCGTCGTCGTGCCCGACGAAGTCGACCGGATCGCGGACGCCCTGCGCGCGCGCGTCAACCGGTGCGCCCTCCTGCTCACCACGGGCGGGACCGGCGTCGCGCCCCGCGACGTGACGCCCGAGGCGACGCGACGGGTGATCGAGAAGGAGGTCCCGGGCCTCACGGAGGAGATCCGCCGCCGGAGCGCCGTGCGCACCGTGAAGGCGCTCGGCAGCCGCGCCGTCGCGGGGACGGCGGGGACGAGCCTCGTCCTCAACCTGCCCGGCCGCCCCGAGGGCGCCGTCGAGGCGTTCGAGTTCGTCGCCGCGGCGCTCCCGCACCTCTGCGACCTGCTCGGCGGACCCGTCGCCGACGCCTCGCACGACCCCGGTTTGGGGTAGCGCTCGGGTCAGCGCACGCCCGCGTAGTACGTGCAGGCGGCGGCGAGCCCCGGCTCGATCCAGTCGTGCGTGCCCGCCGTGCCCGTCACGGCGAAGGCGACCAGCCCGCCGGCCGCGACGACGGAGGCGAGCGCCTGCAGGTGCTCGAAGACGAGCGTCGAGGCGTCCTCGGGCCGGCGCACCTGCGTCAGGAACCAGCGCACGAAGACCCCCGCGCCGAAGCCCCCGACGACGAGCGCCACCGCCGCGCGCGGCCCCTCCACGCGGTGCTCGCGAAGGTAGAGCCACGTGCAGAGGCCGATCCCCGCGAGGAACAGGAACCGGACGGTGCCCGCGGGCAGGCCGAGCGGGTCCCGCTGGCGGGGGACCGGCACGCCCGGTGCGACGGGGACGAGCCCCCGCCGCGACGCGCGCGCGGCAAAGTACGCCGCCCCGCAGACGACGATCGCCGCGACCAGCCACGGCTCGAGCGGGCGCTTCGCCACGAGGTCGAGGACCGCGCGGGCCGTGAGCCCGAGCAGGCTCAGGGCGCGGACGCTTCCGACGGGGAGACCGAGCGGGCGAGGCATCGCATTCCTCCGGTCGGATCCTATCCGCCGACCGGCGGGGGTGACGCGGGCGCCACGGGGCGGCGCGCCCGCCCGATCGTGGTCGCACGGGGCGAACCCCGATAGGCTCCAGGGCCTGGGAACCATGGAACGCACCGCCTACCGTCCCCGGCACCCCGTCCGCTTCATCACGGCGGCGAGCCTGTTCGACGGCCACGACGCCGCGATCAACGTCATCCGGCGGCTGCTCCAGGACAGCGGCGCCGAGGTCGTCCACCTCGGGCACAACCGCAGCGTGCTCGAGATCGTGCAGGCGGCGGTGGAGGAGGACGCGCAGGCGATCGCGGTCTCGTCCTACCAGGGCGGGCACAACGAGTTCTTCCGCTACATGAAGGACCTGTTGAAGGAGGCGGGCGCCGAGCACGTGAAGGTCTACGGCGGCGGCGGGGGGGTGATCGTCCCCGCCGAGATCGAGGCCCTCCACGCGTACGGCGTCGACAAGATCTTCAGCCCCGACGACGGCCGCCACCTGGGCCTCCAGGGGATGATCGACGAGATGCTCGAGGGGGCCGACTTCGACCCCGTCCCGCCCGACACGGGCGGCTCCGCCCCGCGCCTCTCGACGAAGGACAAGCGCCTCCTCGCCTCGACGATCACGCTCTCCGAACGACAGGGCTTCGCCGAGACGGCGCTCGGCCGCGCGATCCGCAAGGCGGCCGACGCCCTGCCGCGCGAGCGCCGCTCCGTCGTCGTGGGCGTCACGGGGACGGGCGGGGCGGGGAAGTCCTCGCTCTGCGACGAGCTCGTGCTGCGCTTCCTCGAGGGGACGAAGGACGCGACCGTCGCCGTGATCTCCGTCGACCCCTCCCGCCGCAAGACGGGCGGCGCGCTCCTCGGCGACCGGATCCGCATGACCACGATCCCGCACCCGCGGGCCTTCATGCGCAGCCTCGCCACGCGCGGTGCGAAGGGCGAGCTCTCGGCCGCGACGCGCGACGCGATCCGGATCTGCCGGCTCGCCGGCTTCGACTGGATCTTCGTCGAGACGTCGGGGACGGGCCAGGGCGACACGGAGATCGTGGACCTCTGCGACGTGTCCCTCTACGTGATGACGCCCGAGTACGGGGCCGCGACCCAGCTCGAGAAGATCGGGATGCTCGACTACGCCGACCTCGTCGCCATCAACAAGGCGGAGCGGCGCGGCGGAGCCGACGCGCTGCGCGACGTCCGCAAGCAGGTCCGGCGGCTCCGGCAGGCCTTCGACGCGAAGGAGGAGGACCTCGGGGTCCACGCGACGGTGGCGAGCCGCTACTGCGACCCGGGCGTCGACGCGCTGTTCGAGGCGCTCGTCGCCCGTGTGACGGCGCGGACGGGCCGGACGCTCGACGTGCGCCTGCCCTCGCAGATGGCCGAGGAGCGCGCGCCCCACGCGACGACGATCATCCCGCACGACCGCGTCGGCTACCTCGGCGAGATCGCGCGGTCGGTGCGCGACTACAAGGCGTGGGCGCGCGAGCAGTCGCGCCACGCGCGCGACATCGGCCACCTCGAGGGCTCCCGCGCGCTCCTCGCCCGCGACGACGGCGCGCCGGGCGCGCTCGAGGCGCTCGAGCACGCGCTCGCGCGCGCGCGCGGGCGGCTCGACCCCCGCGGGCGGTCCCTCCTCGAGGCGTGGCCGGCCGAGCGGGCGGCGTACCTGCAGGACGCGCTGCGCTACGGCGTCCGGGGCAAGGAGATCGAGGTCGCGACCCACGTCCGCAGCCTCTCGGGCACCGCGATCCCCAAGGTGGCCGTGCCGACGACGGAGGAGGCGGGCGAGACGCTGCGCTACCTGCTCCTCGAGAACCTGCCCGGCCAGTTCCCGTACACGGCGGGCGTCTTCCCGTTCAAGCGCACCGACGAGGACCCCAAGCGTCAGTTCGCCGGCGAGGGGCCTCCCGACCGCACGAACCGGCGGTTCCACTACCTCTGCCGCGGCGAGACGAGCAAGCGCCTCTCGACCGCTTTCGACTCGGTCACGCTCTACGGCGAGGACCCCGCCGAGCGGCCCGACATCTGGGGCAAGGTCGGGGAGAGCGGCGTCGCGATCTGCACGCTCGACGACATGCGGCGGCTCTACGCCGGCTTCGACCTGTGCGACCCCAACACCTCGGTCTCGATGACGATCAACGGGCCCGCGCCCATGCTGCTCGCCATGTTCCTCAACACGGCGATCGACCAGCAGGTCGACCGCTTCGCCGCCGAGAAGGGCCGGGCCCCAACGCCCGCCGAGCGCGAGGAGATCGTCAAGCGCACCGTGACGACCGTCCGCGGCACGGTGCAGGCCGACATCCTGAAGGAGGACCAGGCCCAGAACACGTGCATCTTCTCGACGGCGTTCGCGCTGCGGATGATGGGCGACGTGCAGGACTGGTTCATCCGCAACCAGGTCCGCAACTACTACTCCGTGTCGATCAGCGGGTACCACATCGCCGAGGCCGGCGCGAACCCGATCACGCAGCTCGCCTTCACGCTGGCCAACGGGTTCACCTACGTCGAGTACTACCTCGCGCGGGGCATGAAGATCGACGACTTCGCCCCCAACCTCTCCTTCTTCTTCAGCAACGGGCTCGACCCCGAGTACACGGTGATCGGCCGCGTGGCCCGCCGCATCTGGGCCGTGGCGATGCGCGAGCGCTACGGCGCCAACGAGCGGAGCCAGAAGCTCAAGTACCACATCCAGACGTCGGGCCGGTCCCTCCACGCGCAGGAGATCCAGTTCAACGACATCCGCACGACGCTCCAGGCGCTGCTGGCGCTCCAGGACCAGTGCAACTCGCTCCACACCAACGCCTACGACGAGGCGATCACGACGCCCACGGCCGAGAGCGTGCGCCGGGCGATGGCGATCCAGCTGATCTCCACGAAGGAGTTCGGGTGGCTCCGGAACGAGAACGCGCTCCAGGGCTCCTACTTCGCCGAGCGCCTGACGGAGGCCGTCGAGGAGGCCGTGCTCGAGGAGTTCCGCCGGATCGACGAGCGCGGCGGCGTGCTCGGGGCGATGGAGACCCAGTACCAGCGCGGGCGCATCCAGGAGGAGAGCCTCCTCTACGAGCGCAGGAAGCACGACGGGTCCCTGCCCATCGTCGGCGTGAACACGTTCCTCGCCGAGGGTGGCGAGGACCCGCGTGCGCGCTCCCCCGAGCTCTCCCGCGCGACGCCCGAGGAGAAGCGCCTGCAGTTCGACCGCCTCGGCGAGTTCCAGGCGAAGAACGCCTCCGCGGCCCCCGCCGCGCTCGAGGCGTTGAAGCGCGTGGCGCGCTCGGGCGGGAACGTCTTCGCCGAGTTGATGTCCACCGTCCGGTGCGCGTCGCTCGGCCAGATCAGCCACGCGCTCTACCAGGTCGGGGGCAAGTACCGCCGCAACATGTGACCGGGCGCCCCGAGGGCGCCGCGCGTCCTCCCGACGAGGCGTCAGGCCGTCGGGCGCAACGAGCGTCGCACGCGGAGCCTCTCCTTCGCCTCGGCGACGACCGTGAATCCCTCGGCCAGGTAGAGCGGCAGCGGTCCCGTGAACTGGTTCATCGCCTCGGCCTGGGTGTCGCGGGCGGGTCGCGCGTCCACCGACTCGAAGCCGCGCCGCGCGAGCTCGTCGCAGGCCTCGCGAAGCAGGGCGCGCGCGACGCCGCGCCGACGGT
>DATLLK010000200.1:0-16701 GCA_035537895.1 Planctomycetota bacterium | reverse complement strand
CTCCAGGACCGCGAGGCCTGCTACCGGGATCGCCACCTCGACCTGCTCGGCAACCCCGAGACCCGCGAGCGCTTCCGCCTGCGGACGCGGGTGATCCGGGAGCTGCGCGCCTACCTCGACCGACACGCGTTCGAGGAAGTGGACACGCCGGTGCTCGCGGTGAAGGCGTCGGGCGCCCTCGCCCGGCCCTTCGTGACGTGGCACAACGGGCTCGGGATCTCCTGCGCCTTGCGGATCGCGCCCGAGACGTGGCTCAAGAAGTGCGTCGCGGGCGGCATCGACCGCGTCTACGAGGTCGCGCGGTGCTTCCGCAACGAGGGCATGGACCCCTCGCACCTCCAGGACTTCACGATGTGCGAGTGGTACGCGGCCTACTGGGACTACCGCGACAACATGGACTTCACGGAGGGCCTGATCCTCCACCTCCTCGACGCGGCCGCCGGGACGCGCAAGGTCCGCTGGGGCGACCGCGAGATCGACTTCACGCCGCCGTGGCCTCGCGTGCGCATGCGTGACCTGATCCTGAAGGACTGCGGGATCGACTACGACGCCTGCCCCGACGCCGCGAGCCTGCGCGAGGCGATCCGGGCGAAGGGGATCCGGCTCGACCGCGACGACGTCGACGTCCTCGGGCGCGGGCCGCTGATCGACGTCCTCTACAAGAAGGTCTCGCGACCGCGCCTCGTGTCGCCCGTGTTCATGACGGGTCACCCGATCGACCTCTCCCCGCTCGCGCGGCGCAACGACGACGACGCCCGGGTCGTCGACCGGTTCCAGCTCGTCGTGAACGGCTGGGAGATCGTCAACGCCTACAGCGAGCTCGTGGACCCGCTCGACCAGCGCCGACGCTTCGAGGAGCAGGCGGCGGCGCGGGCCGCCGGCGACGAGGAGGCGATGGACGTCGACGAGGACTACCTCTCGGCGATGGAGCACGGCATGCCGCCCATGTCGGGCTTCGGCATGGGGATCGACCGCTTCGTCTGCCTCCTGACGGGGCAGGAAAACCTGCGGGACGCGGTCCTGTTCCCGCTGATGAAGCCGATCGAGGGCGGGCCTTCGGGTGCGACGGCCCCGTCGAGCGAGGCGGCCACGCCGCCCTCGGCGCCGGCTCCCGAGCCGCCCGCGGCCGCCGGTGGGCCCGCCGGTGTTCCGGATACGTCGCCGTCCTCCGAGGTCTCGCCCGAGTTCGCCGCGCTCCTCGGCTGGCCGGTCGACGACGTCGCGGACGCGGGCATCACGCCGGGGCGCGCACGCGTCCTCTTCGACGAGTGGGTCCAGACGCCGAGCCTTCGGCGCCAGATGCTCCAGGCGAGCGCCGTGATGGGGGCCCTCGCACGGCGACTCGGACGCAACGAGACGGCCTGGCGGACGATCGGACTCCTCCACAACCTCGACTTCGACCGCGTGAAGGAGCCGGCCCGCCACTGCCTCGTCGCCGCCGAGGTCTTGCGCCGCGAGGGCATGCATCCCGGCGCGATCCACGCGATCGCCGCCCACAACGACGACGGGCTCGCCCACACGGGCATCCGCTGCACGTCCGTGCTCGACCACGCCGTCTCCTGCGCGGAGGCGGTCGTGGGGCTGGTCCACGCGACGAGCCAGGTGCTGCCGTCGAAGGACGTGAAGGACGTGAAGGCGTCCAGCGTCGCGAAGCGCTACAAGGACCCGAGGTTCGCGCCCACGATCGAGCGCCCGCTCATCGCGCGGTGCGCGGGGCTCGGCCTCCCGCTCGAGGACTTCCTCGCGCTCGCGCTCGAGGCCGTCCAGGGGATGGGGGCGGAGAGCTGAAGTCGGGGCAGGGCTCGGTCCGTCACGCGCCGGTCGCGCCGCCGGACAGCGCGTCCCTCTTGGTAGGCTGCGCCCGATGACGGAGCGCGCGCCCCCCACGCCGCAGGAAGGGCCGGTCGCCGGCCCGCCCGCGGGGCCGTTCCCTGCGCCGCCGCCCGCCCCGGCCGCGGGTCGCACGCTCGTCCGCTACGCGGTGGGCTTCTACGCCGTCGTCCTCATCTTCGCCGTGGGCTACGCCGCCTTCTCGAGCGGGCTGAAGACCCTGTTCGGCGAACGGGCCCCCGAGCCGGGCCAGCTCCTCGCCGCGCTCGCCCTGGGGCTCGGGATCGTCGGCCTCTGCCACGTCGGCGACCGCGCGTTCCCCGCGGTGCGCCGCGCCGGGGACTCGTTCACGGAGATCCTCGGACCCTACACGTATGGCCAGGCCCTCCTGCTCGCGCTCGCCTCCGGCGTCGGCGAGGAGGTCCTGTTCCGCGGCGCGCTGTGGCTCCACCTCGGGCTGGTCGGCAGCAGCCTGCTCTTCGGCTTGGTCCACGTGCTGCCCAAGCGGTCTCTGCTCGCCTACCCGATCTTCGCCGTAGCGGTCGGCGTCATCCTCGGCCTGCTCCGCCAGGGCAGCGGGTCCGTGGTCCCGCCGATCCTCACCCACGTGACGGTCAACGCGCTAAACCTCGTGTGGCTCGAGCACCGTCGCCGCACCCGCGCGGGCGCCGTCCCGTCGTGACCCCCGACGGCTCCGGGCTCCGGCCGAGCCTCGTCGACCACCTGCGGGTCGCCTGGCTCCTCGTTACGACGCTCCTTGGCGTCATTCCCTTCGCGCTCCACGTGCTCGTGGCCCCCGTCGTGACGCCGCGCGCGCGGGCACGGCTGCGCCGGCTGCTCGCCGGCCCTGCCCCCCGCCCCGACGAGCCGCCCGCGCCGGACGCCGCCGCCTGGGCGGGCCGCACGCTCTTCGTCGTCGCGGGCGAGGCCTCCGGCGACCGCCTCGCAGCCCGCGTCGTCTCCGCGTTGCGGCGTCGAGCCCCCGACCTCCGCGTGCGCGGCTACGGGGGACCGGCGCTCGCGGCCGCCGGCGCGCGTCTCGACCGAGAGATCACGGACCACGCCGTCGTCGGCGTCTGGGGCGTGGTCGCCTCGCTCCCGTACTGGTGGCGCCTGTGCGCCGAGACGCTGGCGCGGTTCCGCACGGAGCGCCCCGACGTGCTCCTGACGGTCGACTTTCCGGGCCTCAACTTCCGTCTCGCCCGCTGGGCCCGGCGTCGCGGCATCCGCACGGTCCATCTCGTCGCGCCCCAGACGTGGGCCTGGGCCGCATGGCGGACGCGGCGCGTGCGTCGGGCCGTCGACCGCCTGCTCGTCACGTTCCCCTTCGAGCCCGCGATCTTTCGCGCCGAGGGCTTCGACGTCGTCTACGTCGGCCACCCGCTCTTCGAGGCCCCCTTGCGCCCCCCGCGCTCCCCGGACCGGCTCGCGGCGCCGATGCGCGTCGAGCTGCGACCGGGCAGCCGGCGCCGCGACGTCCGCCGACAGGCGCCCATCGTGCTCGACGCGGCCCGCGAGATCGCCGCGCGCCTCCCGGACGCGCGCTTCGTCGCGCGACTCGCCTCCGAGCGCGCTCGCCCCGCGTTCGAGTCCCTGCGCGCCGCGGCGGCGGGACTGCCGCCGATCGAGGTGGAGGTGGGGGAGACGTCCCGCGAGACGCGCGTCGCGGCCTCCCTCTCGACCTCGGGCACGAGCACGGCCGAGCTGGCCGTCGACCTCGTGCCGATGGTCGTCTTCTACCGCGTCTCTCCGTTCGGTCGGCTGTTCAAGGCGCTGTTCGTCACGAGCCCGTGGTTCGCGCTCCCCAACCTGCTCGCGGGCCGCGACGCGGTGCCCGAGCGGCTCGTCAGCCCCCGCGGCGGGGCGCGGCTCGGGGCCGAGCTGGCGGGGCTGCTGAGCGACGAGGCCCAGTGGACGGCCCAGCGCGAGGTCCTCGCGGGAGTCCGCGACCGCGTCACCCACGCCGACGTGGCCGACCGTGCCGCGCGGGCGATCCTCGAGCGGTAGCGCTTCGCGAGACGCCTCCGCGGCTTTGTCCGGACCCTGCTACTTCGTCCGAACGACGAGCACTTCACACGCGGCGTGGCGGACGACCTTCTCCGCCGTCGACCCGAGGAGGAGGTGCATCACCCCGCTGCGGCCGTGGCTCGCGATCACGATCAGCTCGGGCTGGAGGGTCTCGGCGGTCTCGAGGATGCCCGAGGCCGCGCTCGCCGCCACGACGACCTTCGTCTCGCAGTCGACGCCCTCGAAGTAGCGGCCGCGGAACTCGCGCAGCTTGGACTCTCCGTACTCGACGGTCTCGCCGAGGAGGTCGCCTTCCCCGCGAAACGTCACGGGCGCCTGGCCGACCATCGTCAACGGCGCGAAGTAGGTCTTCTCGACGACGAACACGAGGAGGACGCGCCCCTTCGACCACCGGGCGATCTGCGCCGCGCGCTCGAGGCCGCGCATCGAGTGCGGGCTCGCGTCCGTGGGCGCCAGGATCCTGCGATATGCGTCCATGCCACCGATGCTACCGCAGGGTCGCCCCAGTCCGTGACGACACGCATGCGGCGACCGCCGCCGGGGGCCCTTCGACCACGACGCGGCCCCCGTCCTCGCCCGGCCCCGGCCCGAGATCGACGACGTGGTCCGCTCGCGCGACGAGGTCGCGATGGTGCTCCACCGCGACGACGGCGTCCCCGCCCGTCGCCAGCCGCGCCAGCACCGCGGCCAGATGCGCGACGTCCGTCGGATGCAATCCCGCGCACGGTTCGTCGAGGAGGTACAGCGTCCGCGCGCGTCCCGCGCGGCCGAGCGCCGAGGCCAGTCGAAGGCGAAGGCCCTCCCCGCCCGACAGCCGCTCGGTCGCCTCGCCGAGCGGCACGTAGCCGAGCCCGACGTCCGTCGCGGCGCGGGCGGGCCCGCCGATCGACGGAAGGTCGCGGAAGACCTCCGCGACGCGGGCCAGCGGCAGGTCGAGGACATCCGCGATCGAGAGGCCCTTGACGCGCACGTCGAGCGTCGGCCGCGAGAAGCGCCGCCCGTCGCAGACGTCGCACGGCGCCGCGAGGTCGGGCAGGTGGCGCAGCCGCACGGCGCGGCGCCCGAGGCCCTGGCAGGCCTCGCACCGGCCGCCCTTCACGTGGGCCGAGAACCGCGCCGGACCCCAGCCACGCGCGCGGGCCTCGACCGTCGCCGCGAACAGTTCGCGCAGGAGCCCGAGCACGCCGAGCACGCTCCCGGGCGTCGCCCGCGGGTGGCGCGACGGCGCGCCGTCCGAGACGCTGACGCGGTCGAACCCCTCGAACCCCTCCAGCGACCGCAGGCGGTCCCGCGGGAACGGGGCCCGCAGGAGGACCGACCGCGCGGCCGGGGCGAGGACGTCCAGCACGAGGGTCGACTTCCCCGCGCCGGAGACGCCCGTCACGCAGGTGAGCGCCCCGTGGGGGAACGTGGCGTCGATCCCGCGCAGGTTGCGCCACGTGGCGCCCCGCACCCGGATCGACGGCCGATCCGCGAGGTCCACGGCGGGGAGCGGCGGTCGCCGCGCGTGGAGGGCCTTGGCGATGGGGGCCGTGCCCTCCGCGAGGACCGCGCGCGTCGAGCCCTGCGCCAAGAGCCGCCCGCCGTCGCTGCCGGCGCCCGGTCCGAGTTCCACGACGTGGTCCGCCTCGCGCAGGACCTCCGGGTCGTGGTCGACGCAGACGACCGTGTTGCCCTCCTCGACGAGGGCCCGCAGCCTCCGCCGAAGCGGCGACCGGTCGGCCGGGTGCAGGCCCATCGTGGGCTCGTCGAGCAGGAAGAGGAGGCCGCTCATGCGGGCCGCGCACGCGGCGGCGAGGCGCGCGCGGCGCAGTTCGCCGCCCGAGAGGGTCGCCGAGGCCCGGTCCGGGGCGAGGTAGCCCAAGCCGACGTCGTCGAGGAACCGCAGGCGCGCCACGACGTCGTCCCGAACCGGGCGCGCGAGCGCCCCCTCCGCGCCCTCGAGGCGCAGGCCCTCGAGGATCGGCCGCAGCCGATCCGTGCGCTCGGCGAGCAGTGCGGGAAGGGTGTGCCCCTCGAGGCGGGCCGCCGCGGGGAAGGGCGCGAGGCGCCCGCCGCGGCAGTCGGCGCACGCCACCTCCTCCGTCAGGCCCTCCCGCCGGCCGCGGCGGGCGAGCGCCCCGAGCCAACCCGTCTCATCGTCGCCGAGCAGGCGCGCGCGCTCGGCCTCGGGGAGGGCGGACACGCGGTCGGCCGCCGTGCACCCCGACGCCTTGAGCGCGCGCGCGAACGCGCGCTTCGCGCCGGGACGGTCCTCGGGGCGCATCGCAGCCACCGCACGAGCGAGCGCGCGGCGCAGGCGGGCCTCCCGCGGCAGCACGCGCTCGGGGTCGAGCCGGGGCGTGGTTCCCAGGCCCTCGCACGTCGGGCACGCCCCCGTGGGGCCGTTGAACGAGAAGAGCGAGGGGGACAGCGGCGGATACGTGATCCCGCACGCCGCGCAGAAGGGGCGGTCCGCGAAGTCCTCCTCGTGCGTCGCGGTGACCCCGCCCGCGTCGGGGGGCGGCTCGACGAGGGCGCGCACGACGCCGCCGCCTGCGCGAAACCCCTGCTCGACGCTGTCGGCGAACCGGGTCCGCACCCCGGGGCGGACGACCAGCCGGTCCACCACGACCTCGACCGCGTCGTCGGGTCCGGCCTCGAGCGCGGTCTCGTCATCCAATCGGACCATCCGCCCGGCGAGACGCGCGCGCACGAACCCGTCCCGCCGCGCCGCGGCGAGCGCCTCGGGGCCCCGCCCCTTGGGCGCCACGAGCACCACGCGCGTCCCCTCGGGCCGTGCGAGCAGGGTCTCGATCACCCGCTCGGGCGCGACGGCGCGCAGGTCGCGCCCGCACCGCGGGCAGTGGGGGACCGCGGCGCGGGCGAAGAGGACGCGCAGGCCGTCGTGCACCTCCGTCGCCGTCGCAAGCGTCGCGCGCGGGCCGGGCGAGCGCTGCAGGAAGCCCGCGGTCACCGCCGGCGGCAGGCCGTCGATCCGGTCGACGTCGGGCCGAGCGAAGCCCTCCGCGCCCGCGCCCCGCTCGAGCGTGCCGAGGAAGCGCCGGCGGGACTCCGCGCCCAGCGTGTCGAGCACGAGGGAGGACTTCCCCGACCCCGACACCCCGCAGACGACCGTCCAGGCCTCGCGGGGGAGGTCGAGGGACAGGTCCTTCAAGTGGTGGGTCCGCGCCCCGTGGATCCGGATGGACCCCGTGGGGCGGTCGGACGTCGAGTCCGGCGGCATCGCGCCGCCATCCTCGCCCGCCGGCCCGACCCGCGCCCGGTTTGACCCCGAACGACGCGCCCGGCTCAGACGACCGTCGCCCGGACCCGCAGCGCCCGCTCCATCTCGGCCTGGCGTTCGACGAGACCGCGCCGCAGGTGGACGGGCAGGTCGCCGCGCGTCGCGAGGAAGGACTTCGTCCGCTCGACCGTCGCCGGCGTCACCTGCGAAGAGGGGTAGAGCGAACGGACGAACGCGGCCGCGTAGTGGAGGTCGCGCTGCGAGGTCGCGGGCGTCAGGTCCTCGAAGTACCGGTCCGTGTAGGGGGCGAGAAGCGTCTGCTGGTTGGGCCAGTGGAACGCGCCCATGCCCTCCCGCAGGAGGTCGAGGCGCGCACCGGTGTCCCGGCGGAACATGTCCCACGCCTCCGCCTTCGCGGCCGCGTTCGGTCGCGCGACACGGGCGCCGAACGCGGAGCGCTCGCCGCGCTCCGACGTGTCCCTGGAAGCCTCTTCGGCGAGCAGCGCCTCCGCCCGTGGGTGGCCGACCGAGCACAGGCGCGTGACGACGCCCCAGCGGCGCTCGGGGTCGATCGCGAGGCCGGGGACCGAGGCACGGCCCTCGAGCAGATCGACGAGCCGCTCCTGCGCCTCGGGCGCCTCCGACGTGGCGACCGAGAGGTCGAACCAGACCTTCTGGAGGTCGCTGCCCTCGGGCGCGTCGCGCAGCGCCCGCAATGCCATCTCGTGCGTCTTCGCCAGCGCGCCGGAGCGCCGGTTCTCGGGGAGGTACGTCCACAGGGTCGTGCGCAGGTTCTGGAGGATGCTCGACACGAGCTTGTCGTTGGACTCGTGCCCCGCCTTGCGCAGCACGAGGTCGACGAACGCGGTCGGCGGCGTCTGCTGGTCGCGCACCATCATCCAGACGGTGGACCAGACCTCCGTGCGCAGGAACGAGGACGGCAGCCGCTCGAGGCGCTCCGTCGCGTAGCGCAAGGACGCGGGATCGAGGTAGCCCTTCGCGTACGCGTGGTCGTCGTGGTTGACGACCAGGAAGACCGGCGACTCGACGCCCCGCAGCCCGTCCACGGTGCCGCTCTCGCCCTCGAGATGCACGTCGGCCGTCCTCGCGAGGTAGGGGTCGCCACCCGGGCCCTCCGCGTAGGCGGCCACGAGGAGCCGGTGGGGGCGGAGCACGCCGTCGCCGTTGCCCGGCGTCTGCGTGAGCGTCACCCGCCGGATCTCGCCGTCCTTCACGTCCAGCGTCGGGACGATCCCGTTGACGCCCGACGTCTTGAGCCACGACTTCGCCCAGGTCGTCAGGTCGCGGCCCGCCGCCGCGCCGATCGCGCCGAGGAAGTGGTCGAAGCGCGCGTTCCCGTTCGCGTGCGTCTTCAGGTACTCGGAGACCCCGCGGCGGAACGCGTCCTCGCCCGCGTAGAAGGCGAGCTGCTTCAGGACCGACGCGCCCTTGCCGTAGGTGATGCCGTCGAAGTTCGTGAACGCGCTGACCGTGTCGGGGACCTCGGTCGCGATCGGGTGGGTCGTCGGGAGCTCGTCCTGCCAGTACGCCCACCGCTTCTCGTCCTGCCGGAAGGCCTCGAAGCCGTCCTTGAAGCGCGTGGCCCGCACCATGGCCAGGGTCGCCATGTAGGTCGCGAACGACTCGTTCAGCCAGAGGTCGTCCCACCACTCCATCGTCACGAGGTCGCCGAACCACATGTGCGCCATCTCGTGGAGCACGGTCACGGCGCGCGTGCGGCGCTCCCGCTCCGTCGGCCGGCTGCGGAAGAGAAGCCGGTCGCTGTGCACGACGCACGCGACGTTCTCCATCGCGCCCATGTTGTAGTCGGGCACGAAGACCTGGTCGTACTTGCCGTACGGGTACGGGATCCCGAAGTACTCCTCGAAGAAGTCGAATCCCTGCCGCGTCAGCTCGAAGACCTCGTCGGCGTCCACGTACGGCGCCATGGACCGGCGCGCGAGGATGCGCGCGGGAATCCGCGCCTTCTCGTCCGTCCAGACCTGGTAGGGGCCCGCGCAGACCGCGATCACGTACGTCGAGAAGCGCGCGGTGCGCAGGAAGCGGTGCCGCAGGCCGCCCTCGACCGGGTCGACGGAGGACTCCGGCGCGTTGGCGACGACGACCCAGTCCGCGGGGGCGGTCACCGTCACCGCGTAGGAGGCCTTCAGGTCCGGCTGGTCGAAGCAGGGGAAGAAGCGGTTCGCGTTGAAGGGCTCGCAGTCCGAGAACACGTACTCGCGGCCGTCGGCGGGGTCGTGCGCCTTGTGGAGGCCCGACCCGTCCTTGTCGAAGGGGTTCTCGTAGGCGATGCGCACGAGGTTGCGGCCCGGGCGCAGGCGGTCGGCGGGGAGCGCGATGCGGTGCCCCGCGGCCGACAGCGTCGCCGGCGCGCCGTTCACCTCGCTCGAGAGGATCTTCGCGCCCTGGAAGTCGAGGAACAGCCCGTCGGCCTTCCCGACGAGGTCGAAGTCGACGGTCACGTCGCCGCGGTAGGTGGGCGACCCCGCCGCGAGGACGAGGTCGAGCGCGTAGTCGACGCGCCCGATCCGGCTCCGCCGCAGCGCCGCCTCCGTCCGCGCGAGACTCGCCCGTCCGCCGCCGCCCGCCTCGATCGATCCGTGCACGTTCGTACCTCGTCTGTCGACCCGACTCCCCCCATTGGGGAGCGAGGGGGAGGACCGTACTCGCTCGCCATGGGATCTACGAGGCCCCGGTGGGGCCTTCCGGGGGGCCTCGGTTGCCTTCTGCAAGCACCTGACCCGACCCCTTAGTCCGGGTGCCACGCCACCTGGAACGCGTCCGGGAGCGGCACCCGGAACCACGCGGGCTCGCGCAAGGGCTCGAGCGTCGAGAACACGACGTGGTCGCCCCGCTCCGCGCGGAGCACGCGGCGCCGGTCGTCCTCGGTCAGGTGGCGCTCGAGCAGGTCGTAGGTCGACCGCGCCCCGTCCGCGTCCATCCCCGTGCACGCGAGCCGGCCCTTCAGCCGCGCGAGCGGGGAGGTGAGCCGTGTGCGGCGCGGGGACGGCGGGAACGGCGGGGCCGCCTCGGGCGAGAGCGCGAGGAACGAGAAGGTCAGCTCGTCGAGCGACCGTCGAAGTCGACGATTGAGCGTGCGCAGGGAGGCGGGCGGCCGCCAGCGCCGCACCTCGTGGTCGAAGAACCGCGCGTCGGAGGGCGGCGGCCCGATGCGCCCGTCGAGGTCCGGCGCGAGCACGCGATACGTCTCCGACGCGACGAGCGGCGCCGCGAGCGTGCGCAAGCGGGTCGCGGTCTCGCGGAGCGCCGGCTCGATCACGAGGAGCAGGCCGCCCGGCGCGAGCCGGTCTTTGAGCGCGATGAGGAACGCGCTCGCGCCTGCATCGTCGCCTGGCGGGAACGCCTCGTTCAACGCGAACGACAGGACGATCACGTCGTGGCGGGGCCGGGACGCGTCCGGCGCCGCGGCCGCCTCCGAGAAGTCGCCGACGCGCGTCTCGAGCCGGATCCCGCGCACCGCGCTCCCGCCGAGGCTCCAGAGGTCCTCCATCGCCGCGAGCGCCGCGCGCGATCGATCGACCGCGAGGATCTCGGCCGACGGCGCGAGCTCACGCGCGATGCACCACTGCGCGACGCTCCAGCCCGCCGTGCCGATCCCCGCGCCGAGGTCGAGGATGCGCAGCGGGCGGTCGCCGGGGGGACGCCAGCCCCGCGCCTCCACGGCCTCCGCGAGCGGGAACCGCGCGCGCACCCAGGTCTGCGGCGCGAAGTAGAGGCCGTAGGCGAGCCGCAGGTCCTCGTCCGCCGCGTAGTCAGGGAACTGCTCGGGCCGCGCCGTCGTGAACAGCTCCGAGAGCGTGGAGGCCGCCCGCCACAGGCGATCGACGGCTTCCGTCGGCGTGCTGCGCGGGGCCCGTGCGTGCGCCCGGGCGACGAGCGCGGCCTCGAGGTCGTCGGGATACGAACGCACGGCACGCGGGTCGGCAGGTCGTCGAGGGGGCGTCGTCACGGCGGGGAGCGTACCGGGCCGCGTCCCCCGCACGGCCAAGACCTTCGACCCCGCGCGGGTCGCCGTGTCCATGCCCGGCGGCGTTTCGCCGGGTACCGGATAGGATGCCGCCGTGGAGCGACCCATGCCGTCGACCGCGTCCGCCGCCGTTTCGCGCCGCCTCTCGGTGGCGGTCCTCTCGCTGCTGTCCCTCCTGCTCGGGCCGGCGACCCTGCGGGCGACCGCCGAGGACGCGCCGCCCGCCGACCCCGCGCCGGGAGGCGAGGACCCGCCCGCCCCCGAAGGGGGCGGCGAGGACGAAGGGATCACGAAGAGCCTCGACGCGCGCATCGGGGAGGCCGTCAAGAAGGGCGTCCAGTGGCTGAAGGGCGCCCAGCTCGCCGACGGGTCCTGGGGCCTGATCATCGGGAGCAAGACGTACGACCCGAAGGGCGACCCCAACGCGGCCTACCGCCATCCCGCGGGCTCGACCGCGCTCGCGATCTACGCGCTGCTCAAGTGCGGCGTCGCGGCCGACGACCCCGTCGTCAAGAAGGGCTTCAGCTTCCTGAAGAGCAAGCACAAGGTCCCCGGCGGCGCCTACGAGATGAGCGCGATGATCCTCGCGGTCACCGCGACCGCCGACCCGTTCAAGCGCTCGAAGGAGAGCGCGGCCGCGGGCGAGAAGGTGAAACTCGTCGGGGAGTACCGCGAGTGGTGCCAGAAGCTCGTGGACGCGCTCCTCGCCCGCCGCAAGAAGGCGAACACGCTGGGCTGGCGCTACAACGTCGCCGACAACGCTCCGCCGGGCGGGAACGAGGACACGTCGAGCACGCAGCTCGCGGCGCTCGCGCTCCTCGCCGCCGACCGCTGCGGCGTGAAGGCCGACTCGCGGGTGTGGAACGAGATCATCACGTTCACCCTGCGCCAGCAGGAGAAGACGGGGCCCGACCACCCGCGCGCCGTGTGGCCCAAGAAGCCGCCGGGCGCGAAGGCCGGCGACAGCCGCTATGCGCCGCCTCCCGGCCAGGGCCCGACGTTGGACAAGGCGCGCGGCTTCGCCTACATCCTGTCCGACCAGCTGAACGCCGACGAGGGCAAGCCGACGGGCGCCATGACGGCCTGCGGCATCGGCAACCTCCAGATGGCGCGCTACATCCTCGCGATGCGCGAGGACAAGACCTACCTCGGGCGCGATCTCCGCGGGCTGCAGCAGTCCATCTACGACGGGCTCGCCTGGCTCGACGCGAACTGGTCGTCGTTCGCCAACCCCAAGAAGCACAGCGAGAACGTCTACCACATCTACTACCTGTACTGCTGCGAGCGCGCCTACGACCTGCTCGGCAATATGCGCATCGGCGAGCACACGTGGTTCCCCGAGATGGCCGAGGAGCTCCTTCGCCGTCAGGCGGAGAACGGCCCCTGGAACAGCAAGAGCACGCACAAGCCGGAGGAGGTGCTCGACACCTGCTTCGCGCTGCTGTTCCTGCGCCGTGCCACGCAGGGCGGCATCCCCTCGCCCTCGATCACCGACCCGTCGGACGCCGCGCCCACCGACTCGCGCGGCGGCTAGGTCCGGCGCGAGCGGGAGCCCGCGATGGCGCGCCAGGTCCTCCTCGTGACGCTCGCGCTCGCGGCGATCGCGCTCGCGTTGTGGGGATTCGCGGTCGTCGGGTCGCGCGTGGACGACCTCCCGGGCGGCCCCGACGCAGACGCGCCCGCGACAGCCCTCGTCGCGGGCGCTGAGACGCCGCCGGACCCGGCCGTCGCCGGGTTGGCGGGCGGCGCACCGCAAGTCGTCGCACGCAGCCGACCGCCCACGGTCGACGGTCCGCGGATCACGGGCCGCGTGACGGACCGTGCGGGAAAGGGCATCGCGCAGGCCCACGTGATCTCGGCTCCCGACACGGCGACGAAGCCCTTCGGCGCCGCCGAAGTCGGCACGGAAGGCAGTCCCGCCGTCGACGCCGTGACGGACGGAGAGGGCCGCTTCGCGGTCGCGGTAGGCGTCGACGCGCCCTTTCACGCCCTGATCGCGCAGGCGGCAGGGTTCGGGTCCACCGTTCGGCAGAACGTGGCGACCGGCGCGGACGTCACGATCGTCCTCGAGGCGGGCGCGTCGATCGTCGGCGCCGTCACCGATCCGCAGGGAGCCTCGGTCCGCGGCGCGAAGGTGCGCCTGTACGCGCTGCTCGACCTCTACCGACACGACCTCGAGACGGCGACCGGGTCCGACGGAGGGTACCGATTCGAGGGGGTTCCGGCGCTGCGTGGCCCTCCGCCGCCGTCCGGCAGCGGGGTGGCCCTCGCGCTCGAGGTCACCGCCGAGGGCTTCGCTCCGCTCCTGATCGCGCTCCAACACGAGGACATGGTGCCCGCGCGCGAGGTGCGCCGTGACGTCGTCCTCGTGCGAGGAGCGAGGGTGAGCGGGCGCGTGCTGGAGGCGGGCCCCGACCGGCCGATCCCGGGCGCGCGAGTGGTCCTCTGGTCGAACGAAGGCATGGGAATGAGTGTGGCGCGACCGGCGAACCCCCACGTCCACATCCCGGTGCCGTGGGCTGCGCGTGCCCTGGGCGAGACGACAACCGACTCGGAAGGGAGGTACGTCCTCGACCACGTGCCTTGCGAAGGCTTCCACGCGATGGCCGCGTCGCTGTACGGCTCCCGCGGTCCCCTGATGGGCTTCGTGGGCGCGATCGCCTCCGGCTACGTGTCGGAGTCGCAGGACGTCCCGGTGAGCCGAAACGGCGCGACGTGGGAGATCGACCTCCACCTTCGTCCGGGCGCCGTCGTCGCGGGCCGGATCGTGGACGGCGGCGGGAAACCGATCGCGAAATCCACCATCACGGCGGAGGTGGTGGGAATCCGTGCGGGTTCGTGGTTCCCGACCGGGCTCTACGAGGGGCTGTTGCAGCCATGGAACTGGGACGGGGTCGGCGACGACGGTCGCTACCGACTGGTGGTCCCGTGCGATCGCGCGGGCCCGGTCGAGGCGAAGCTGACGGCTCGTCGCCCCCGAGCTCCCGGAAAGCCCTACTCGAGCGCGGAGGACGGAGGGCAACTGACGATCTCGGTCACGGCCGGGGCCACGACCGCCGCTCCGGACCTCGTCCTGGGTGCCCGCGCGGACGATCCCGGGATCGTGGTGCTCGTGCGCACGGAGGTCGGGCGACCCATCTTCGGTGCCGTCGTGACGCTTGCGGAGTCTCCGATGTCATCGCGGACGGACGCGTCGGGGCGGGCGCGAGTCAGCCTGCCCGGGTACGCACAGGATCGGAAGATCGCGCCGGGAAGTTACCTCTCCGTGCGGGCTCCGGGCTTTGCGCCGCTGCTCGTGCCGCTCGTCGCGTCCGCGCTGGGTAGTGCACCGACCGAAGTGATCTTGAAGCCCGGCCGACGCCTGGCGGGGCGGGTCGTCCGATCCGACGGGTCGATCGCGGCGGGCGCATCGGTCGTGGTCAAGGACGGCAAGCATCCCGTGGGCGAGGTGTTCGAGCACCCCGGGGCGAGCCGGCCAGGATCGCTGCCGCCGTCGGCGGACGGGGAGTCCTCCCAATTCGGCTGGACCTTCGCTGACGCGGAAGGACGCTTCGAGATCGGGGACCTCCCGGACGGTCCGTATCACGTCGCAGCCCGGCCGGCGGGTGTTCGGGGTAGGGAGTCTCCTGCGCTCGCGATGGGCTTCCTGGCCGACGTCCCGTCGGACTCGATCGACCTCCTGGTCCGCCTGCCCGCGGCCGCCTCCGCGGCTACCGGCTCGATCGAGTGGCGCGTGCTCGACGCGAAGACGAAGCGGCCCGTGCCACTCGCCGTCGCCCACATCGAGAAGTCGGGTCTTCCTGCCTCGGCGTCGTCCACAGACCGTGAAGGAGTCTACGGAGACCAGACGTCTCCGGGCACGTTCGAGGTGCGCGAAGCCCTCGCGGGTACGTGGACCCTCCTCGTGACGGCTCCCGGCTATCTCCCGACGAGGGTCGAGAACGTCCTCGTTCGCGCGGCGGAAACCACGAGGCTCGACCCCGTCGAGATGCACCTCGGTATCCGCGTGCACGGGCGGTTCCGTGCGCCCCACGACGCGACGATGGCGGGCCGCGTCGCCTCGTTTCAAAACGTGCTCCCGCGAACCGGCGAGCCGCCCGGGGTCGTGGTCCCCGTCGCGTCCGACGGCACCTTCGACGGGACAGGGTTCGTGCCGGGCACGTGGCGGTTCATCGTCTACCACGAGCACGGTTCCGGCCGCGGGGAGCCGACGCTCGTTCCGCCGACGGGCGAGCACCTTCAGATCCCGACCGGCGAGCGGGACGTCGCGTTCGACGCCACGCTCCTCACCGCGGGCCACCTGCGCGTCCAGCCCCTGGACGAGCGGCTTCCCGTTCCGCCATGGCAGTCGCCATCGCCGAACACCGAAGTGCAGACTCGTTTCGGGGAGTCGGCGCGCGTGGTCGTGAGGGACTCGGACGGGAAGGTCGTCGCCGAGCAGAGGGGGCTGCAGCAGGGACACGGGGGAGCGGTGCAAATGGTCGCGGTGGCGCCGGGCACCTACGTCGTGCGCTACGAGGCGCCCGGCGACGAGCCTCGCGAGACGGCCGTGCCCGTCGCGTCCGGCGAGACGACGACGGTCGAAGTGACCGCGACCTCGACCACGGTCCCGCCCCGGTCGTCCGACTCGCCGCCGGCAGGACCGATGGCCTGCGGCGCGGGGAAGTGCGGCTAGGACGCGAGGAATGCGAAGAGGTCGCGCGTCAGGAAGCGCAGCCGGTGGCGGGCCAGCCGCCAGGTTCGTGCCGCGCGCTCCGGGCGTCCCGAGAGGCGGCGGGCGAGCGCGAGGATCGGCGCGACGAGCACCTCGACGAGCGCCCGCAGGGGGACACCCACCTTGAAGGCCGTCGCGAAGAGGAGGTAGCGCGCGCGCGACAGGCGCTTGCGCTGCAGGCGCAGCATCCCCGCGAGCAACGATAACCGCGTCGCGCCCTCGGCCTGCGCGACGGAGGCGCCGCCGCGATGGACGACGGGCGGGCCGTCCGTCACGAGGTGCACCTCCCATCCCGCGCGCGCGGCGCGCCAGCACAGGTCGACGTCCTCGCCATAGAAGGCGTAGCCCGCGTCGAACCCGCCGAGCGCGTCGAACGCCTCGCGCCGCACGGCGAGGCAGGCGCCGGACACCGCCTCCACGGGGCCGTGGCGTTCCTCGACCGCGCGCTGGCGGCGGGTCGCCTCGCGTCCGATCCCGAGCCAGCCGAGCGGCGTGTACTGGTGGAGAAGCGCCAGCGGAGTGGGGATGCCCCATGCCGCACGCTGGGGTCGCCCGTCCTCGCCGACGAGGCGCGGCGAGGCGATGCCGACGCGGGGGTGCTTGTCGAGATAGGTGACGACGTTCGCCAGCGAGCCGGGCGGTGGCTCGGTGTCCGAGTTGAGGAACACCGCGTGGCGACCCGCGAGGCGCGGCGTCGCCGCGGCATTGCCGCGCGCGTAGCCGAGGTTCGACGGGTTCTCGATCACTTCGACCGAGGGCATCGCCGTCCGGACGGCGGCCGCCGTGCCGTCCCCGCTCGCGTTGTCGACGCAGATCGTCCGGACGCGGTACGGCGCGCACGCGGGGCCGACGGCGGCGAGCGCCCGCAGCGTCAGGTCGCGCGTGTTCCAGGAC
>DATLLK010000199.1:0-3978 GCA_035537895.1 Planctomycetota bacterium | reverse complement strand
CGCGGCGAGGTCGCGCACCTCGCGGACCCAGCCGGCGACCTCCTGCAGCTGCCGCTCGTTCGCCTCGAAGCGGCGCAGATTGGCCTCCACGTACGCGTCGACCTTCCCGTCGAGCGTCGCCACCGCGCGCTCCATCGCGATGCGCTGCGCCTGCGCGATCTCGTCGCGTGCCTTGCCGATCTCCTGGCCGAGGCCGGCCTTCAAGTCGGCGCCGAGCCCGTCGAGCCCCTTCTGGATCCCCGGCTGCACCCGGGCGACCGCGCGGTCGATGTCGGCGCGCCACTGCGCGGCGAGCGCCGCGTCGTCCGTGTGGGCAGGGGTCTGGGCGAGCCGAACGACCGCCCACGCGGCCCCGGCGGCGCCCAGGACGGCGAGCACGAACGTCAGCAGCCGGCCGGGACCGGGGGTGGCCCGGGCGAGCGCGCACGCGACGTGAAGGGGTCTCCCGCCGAGGCGGACCGCCTTCCCCGTCTCGAGGTCCGCGTCGGGGATCGACTCGTGGCACCGGTCGCAGAACAGGATCTCCATCGGGGGCTCCCGGGCCGTCGGAACGGCCCATCTTGCGAACGCCGGCCGCTTGCCGCCGCCGCGACCGTCAGCGTAACGCCCGGGCCCGGGTCACTTCCCCCCCCCGTCGGGGGCCGCGCCGCCGGCCGGCTGGTTCAGGCGGGTCCGGACCTCGGCCTCGTGCTCCTTCCACCACCGCGTCCACGTGGCCTGCGCCTCGCCCTTCTCCTTGCGGGTCGGGCTGCCCGTGAGCCCCGTGTCCTGCCCCGTGATCTTGCTGAAGGCGAGCGCGGCGGCGATGACGACGGCGTCGTCCTTGTCCTGGAAGGCGCCGATGACCGCGAGCACCCCGTCGGCGGCGTGCATCGTCCCCAGCGCGTTGACGGCCGCCATCCTCGCGTAGTAGTCGCGGTGCTCCTTCAGGACCTTCACGAGCGGCTCGACGGCCGCGAGATCGCGCAGGCGCGCGAGGTTGGCCGCCGCGGCGAAGACTTTGGCCACGTCGGGGGAGGCGAGGTCGGCGACCGCGGCCTTGACCGCGTCCTTGTTGGCGGCGACCTCCGCTTCGCTGGGCCCCGACGGCGTGGGCGCGGCATCCGGCGCCGGCGTCGGAGGCGGCGCGGGGCCGACGGGCTTCGGCGCCGCCGCGAGCGGCACGGGAGCCACCGCGGCGGGACGCGACGCGAGGTCCTTCACCTGCAGGGCGAGCCCGTCCAGCGTGCCGCGAAGCGTGGTCGCCGCCGCGGCCAATTCGTCCACGCGCGCGTCGAGCACGTCCGCGCGCGACACGCTCCCGCGGGAGGCGTCGTTCGCCCGCCGCGAGGCCTCGTCGGCGACGGCCTGAAGGCGATCGCGCTCCTTCTCGATGCGGCGGACGGCGCCTTCGACCGTCTCCTGGAACCCCTGCAGAGATTTGGTGAGGTCCTTCTGGACCGAGGCCCGGACGTCCGCGGCGTCCCGATTGAGCCGCTCGTCGAGACCCTCGACCTTTCCCGCGGGCGAGGCACCCGGCCCGCTGCCGCGCACGAGGAGGATCGTCCCCACGACCGCGGCGTAGCCCGCGAGCAGGAACGTGGCGAGACCCAGGGCGCTCGTCTTGCGACCCGGGGCCTCCGGGGGCGGTGCCTCCACCGCGACCTTCTTGCGTGCCATGCCGCCGTCCTCCGCCCCGCGCGTCCCGCGAGAGGGGGCGCTGCCGGGCCGATCGAGTGTACGCCAAGGCGCCGGCGGGCCGGCTCGAGCCCCCGACCGGCGCCGCCCCGGCTACCGGCCGAAAGGCGGAGTCGCGTCGTGCCCCGGCTGCGGGGCGCGCGACGGCCTCCTATTCGTCTTCGTCGTCGTCCGCGTCGTAGGGCTCGGCCCCCGTCGCGATGCTCGTGCCCTCGGGGATCTCGGCGACGCGCTGCTTCATGAGGCGGCCCACGCGGAACTTCACGACGCGCTTCGCGGGGACGTCGACCTTCTCGAGGGTCCGCGGGTTCTGCGCCTTGCGGGCGGCGCGCTCCTTGATCTCGAACACGCCGAACTCGCGGAACTCGAGGCGGTTGCCGCGACCGAGCTCGTCGATGATCTCGTCCAGGAAGAGCTGGATCACGTCGCGGGCCACGACCTTCGTCTGGCCCGTCCGCTCCGCGATGCGCGCGACGAGCTCCTTCTTCGTGATCGTGCGCGGGCCCTCGGACGGATGCGGAGCGCCACGCCCAGGAGGCGGCGCATGCTTGGGCGGCTGGCTCTCGGGGCTCATGGTGTCCTCGCGGAATTCCCGACGACCGATTCCCTGCGACCGCACCGCCCCCGGGCGGCGTCCTCCGGGGAGGCGCTCTATCCTAGGTCGTTGCCGGGACACACGTTAGGGAGGGTTGCCGGCGAAGTCAAATGCCCGGGGTCAAATCCACCCCCCCGGGCAGCCCCGGGGGCGCTACCCTCCCGGAACCTGGACCCCCGCCCTGGAGCGCCGTCGATGGCCCGTCCCGAAGTCCCTGACGCCCTCGCGATGCGTCGACTGAAGTACGGCGTCGACGTGCCCCCCGCCGAGCGCGACCGCGCCGCGGAGAAGCTGCGGACGCTCGGACGCCGCGCCGAGGCGATCCTGCTCTACGAGCGTCACGCGGACCACCCCTCGATCCGGGACGACCTCACGTGGGCGGTGAAGGAAGGCGCGGCGTTCCACGTGTTCCTCCTGAAGCGCATGGGACTCGAGGTGACGGACGCGTCGCTTCGCTCCTGCGCCGAGGCGGCCGAGGCGCACAGCCGCTGGTACGACGCCCACCGCTGCTGGAACGCGCTGAAGGACGAGGCGGGGCTCGCGCGGGTGGCCGAGCGCCTGCCGGGCTACAAGCCCGCCGTGCCCGCCAACAAGGTCTAGTCTGCGTCTGCGATCCGTTTCTAGTACGTCGTCTCTGAAGTCCTGTGGCAGGCCGAGCCGAACCGCGTCTCACCAGCCGCGGCGCGCAGTTTCTGCCTGCGAGGACCTTTCGGCACGGGGGATGGGGTGCGGAGGGCCCATGAGGCCGACGATGCGTACTCCTTGTACGCGAGGAGGAGGAAGGGTCCCGAGCGCCCCCAGCCAGCGCGCCGCAGCTGGGCGCAGCCGAAGCGCTCATCCGACAGCCGGGAACCCCGCGAAGCGCGGGGTCAGCGCCCGTCGTCCGAAGGCGCCTCCCGCAGGTTCTCGAACCGCGACCGCAGCTCGACGACCTCGCGGCGGAGCGGGTCGTCGGCCGGCGCGCCGCGCGCGTCGAGCAGGCGCGTCGCCTGGTCGAGCGCGCCGAACGCCCCGCGCATGTCGCCCATGTAGCGTCGGACCCGTGCGATCCCGAGGTGGGCCGCCACGCGCTCGGGGTCGATGCGCAGCGCCTCGTCGAACTGGTTCAGCGCCTCGCGGTGCCCGCCGGGTCGCTCGAGCGCCGCCTTCGCCCGGGCGATCGCCTCGTCCGACTTCGTCCGCGACGCCTCCTCCATCTCGGCCACGGCCCGCTCCGCGCTCTCCCGCGCCGCGGGCGGCGCCACGGTCGCGGCCGCCCGCAGACGGACGATCGCCTTCGCGGGCTCGCCGGCCTGCGCCCAGGCGGCCCCCGCGAGCCGCTGGCGGTCGTAGGACCCGGGCGGAGGGTCCCAGAGCGCGGAGCGCTCGTACGCCTCCGCCACGCGGCGCAGCCGGTCTTCGCGGTCGATGCCGTGCTCGGTCCGCGCGAGGTTCTCCTGGATCTGCGCCATCGCCTCGCGGTCGGAGCGGAGCACGTGGTCCACGCTCTTCACCGCGCCGGCGAGGACCCAGCGTCCGTCCTCGCGCACCCGCTTCACCCGGAGCAGCTCGAAGTACGTGCGCTCGGCGTCCTCGAACCGCGGGACGGGGAGCGCCGAGTACGCGTCGGCGAGCGTGCGGAGGATCCCGGGATGGTTGCGCGCCGACGGGGTCGAGCGGGCGCGCTCGAGGAGCCGGACGCACTCCTCGATCGACGCGTTCGCCTC
>DATLLK010000198.1:0-7060 GCA_035537895.1 Planctomycetota bacterium | reverse complement strand
GACGAGCGCTACGACGTCGTCACGACCGACCCGGTCCATCCCGCGGCGGCGGGGTCGGCCGAGCTCTACACGGTCGAGCACTACCGCCTCGTGTCGTCGCGGCTCGCCGAGGACGGGATCGCGTGCCAGTGGCTGCCCCTCTACGAGCTGTCCACCGACGACGTCCGCGGGGTCCTGCGGACGTTCGCCGCCGTCTTCCACACCGCCGTGTTCGTCGCCGGCCCCGACCTCGTGATCCTCGGGTCGAAGTCGCCCTTCGCGATCGATCCCGACGCGATGGACGCGCGCATCACGGGACGGGTCGCGGACGGGCTGCGTCCCCTCGGGCTCGCGTCCTCGTCGCGCCTCCTCGGGCTGCTCCTCGCCGACCCCGACCGGACGGCGCGGCTCGGGGGAGAGGGTCCCCTCAACACGGACGACCGACCGGTCCTCGAGTTCTCCTCGGCCCGGTCGCAGTACACCGGCTCCTCGACGGAGAACCTCGCGTGGCTCGGGTTCGCCCCCTCGCCCCCGTCCTCGATCCTCTCCCGCGGGAGCCGCGATCCGACGGGCTTCGCCGCAGGCCTCGAGCGGTCGCGGCGCCTGCGCCGGGCGATGGGCCGTTGGATGGAGGGCGGCGAGGCGGCGCACCGGCGCGCCCTCGCGTCTTTCGAGGGCCTCGCCTCGGAGGACCCCGCCGACGCGCTCTCCGCGACGATGCGGGAGGAGCTGCGCCTGAGCCTCGCCCGAGACGCGCTCGGCGTCGGGGAGCCCGAGCAGGCGATCGCGCTCGCCCGGGAGGTGCTCTCGGGCACCGCCGCCGAGGACCGCCAGCGCCTCGGGGCGGCGGAGGTGCTCCACGGCGCCGGCCTCGTCGAGGAGGCCCGGGGGATCGCGTCGGAGCTCCTGTCGCGGATGCCCCGATCGGAGCGTGCGCGTCGGCTCACCGCCGGGTCGCGGTAGGGTGGCGCGGTGTCCCTCGGCAAGCGCTTCCTCCGGAGCTCGTTGGCGCTCGCGTTGACGGGTCTCCTCGTCCGGTCGTACCGGGCGCTCGCCTACGCGACGTTCCTCTGGAAGTTCGACCCGCGTCTCGTGCGGCTGCTGCGCTCGCGCGAGCCCGCGGTGTTCGTGTGCTGGCACCAGGACTTCGTCCACACGATGGGCTACGTGTCGCGGTTCTCGCCGCGACGCCCGACGTACGTCCTCGCGAGCGCGTCGCGCGACGGCGGGCTCGCCGCCGCCGCCGCGGAGGCCGTGGGCTTCCGGGAGGCGGTGCGAGGCTCCTCCGCGGCGCGGGGCGCCAGCGCGTTGCTGCGCATGACGCGGATCGGCAGGGGCGAGCGGCGGCCCTCGCTCGCCGTCGTGGCCGACGGCCCGCGCCCGCCCGCGCGGGTGCTGAAGCCCGGAGCACTCCACCTCGCCCGGGAGACCGGCGCCCCGCTGTGGCTCCTCCGGTCGGCGTGGTCGTCCGACGTCTCGCTCTCGCGGACGTGGGCGAAGTTCCACCTGCCGCGGCCGTGGTCGAAGGGGCTCATCGTGGCGGAGGGACCCATCGTGGTCGCACCCGACCTCGATCGCGCCGGTCTCGAGGCGCTGCGGGCCGACCTCGAGGCGCGCATGGTCCGGCTCGCCGCCCGCGCCGACGCCCTCGCGGCGAGCGCGTGGGGGCGCGGCCGGCGCCACAGAAAGAAGCAGGGCCCAGGCGAAGCCTGAGCCCTGCGTGAAACCGAGGCGTCGCGAACCAAGGGCGGGGCCGACGGGTGAGGCGGCGTCCGACAGGGAGGTGCGCGGACCTCGATCGGAATTCGGGTGCCAGCGGGTGCTGGCGTTCGGGGCGAGCAGCCGGCGGGGCTGTCCGGCAGGTTAGATGACGATGACGAGGAGAAGGCCCGCGAGGACGAAGGCCATCGTTCCGATCTCGCGGCGAACCAGGGAGCGCAGCACGGCGTCGGACATCGGTGCTCTCCTTTGGGACTGGAGGCAGCCTAGGGGCGGGGGGGGACAGCGCCCGGACGCCCGATCGTGTACGTAACCTAAGTTGTAACCAATGGTTACGCGCTATTCGACGAACTCACCCGCCTCGGCGACGTCGCCGGTCCGCAGCAGGACGGCGCGGAAGGTATGGCGCTCCTCGTCGGGCGTCCCCTCCCGACGGACGGCGGTCACCTCGACGCGCGTCGGGCGCGAGATCCCGTACGCATGCGCCTGCACGCGGTACGTGCCGCGCGAGAGACGCGCCTGCGTATAGGTCTCGGGGCCGTGGCCGGTCGTCACGTCGGTGTCGAGGACGCCGCCCGCCTTGCCCTCGCGGTGTCCGTAGAAGACCTTCTCTCCGTCGGGCCCCGTGACCCAAAGGTCGACGTCGGTGTCGGGCGTGTCCCACGTGAGCGTGACGCGGAGGTCCTTCGCGGGGACCGACGCGTGGAGGACGAGCGCGTCCTCTGCGACCCGCCCCTGCTCCTCGAGGACCGCGCGGATCGTGTTCGTCCCGGGCGAGAGGACCTGGGGCTGGGAGAACGCGCCGTCCTTGATCGGGACGCTCATCGCGAGGCCGTTGACCACCAGCGTCACGCGCGGGCCTGCGTTCCCCGTCACGCGACCCTCGATGGTCACGACGCGCTCCGACGTCTGGCCGCCGTCGGGCTTCACGAGTCGCACCGAGAGCGCCGCCGGCGCCGCCGCTGCCGGCGGAGGGGACGGTGCGGGCGCGTCGGCGGCGCGCGCCGCCCCGACGAAGAGCAGACAGGCGATCGAGGTCGTCAGGTGGACGCGCATGGTCACCGCCCTCCGGCCGGGGCCGGGGTCCCGGCCGTGCCCGCACGCGAGATCTCGAGCACCTCTCCCGCGCCGTTGCCGCGCGTCGCCGGGAAGTACATGAGCTCGGCCTGCGCCGGCAGCGCCGTGAAGGCACCCGCGTGCACGGCGCGCACCCGGTGGCGGAAGACGTGCGTGCCGGCCGGCAGCCGCCGCACGAAGAAGACGGTGCGGTCGTCGAGGCGGTCCGCGTGGTCCGGCTCGACCGCGGTGGCCGGAGACTCGCCGGCCCACGTCGTCGCGAACTCGCGGTCGGGCTCGAAGCCCGCGGCGTGCGGGCTCGTCACCATGACCATCTCGCGCTCGCGCTCGGTGGTGACGACGACGTCGACGTCGAGGAGGGCGCCCGAGGGCACGGTCTCCGTCACGGCCCGACGCCGCATGGCGGGCGAGGGCCCCTCGCCGGCGGGCTCGACGAGCCACCAGGTCCGCTTCACCTCGAAGCCCGTGGCGGCCGGCGCGATCGCCGGGCCCGTCTCCGTGAAGGTGAGCAGGGCCGTCACCGAGATGGGCCCTTCCCCCGGCGAGGCGCGCACGATGATCGGCCCGGCCGGGACGCTCGCGGCCGGCACCTCCACCGTCGCGCCCGAGAAGGCCGTCTCCGCCGTGATCCGCACGGGGTCGAGCGGCTTCCCGCCGACCTCGAGGGCGATCGTGCGTCCCGCGCCCACGTCGCCCTTCATGGCCAGGTAGCGCGAGAGGAACGCGACGCACGCCGCCGTGTCGCGCGTGCTGCGCCAGTGGTCGCCGCCCGCGCGCTGCGCGAGCAGCCAGCGCGTTCCGGCGGCCAGGTCGGGATGATCGGGACGGGCCTGGACCAGGGCCGAGAGGATCCAGGCCGTCGCCTCGACGGGGTCCTCCGCCCAGCGGGTCGGCACGGCCGAGGCGCCCCAGCGGACGCCCTCCGCGTCGCGCACGGCGGCCGCCGTCAACGCGTCCACATGGGCCGCGGCCTCCGCGGTGCGCTGCCCCGACGCGAGGACCGCACGCAAGAGGAACGCCCGGGCGAGGGGCGTCAACGCGTCCGGCGTCGCGGTCGGCAGCGCCCCCGCGGGCAGGGCCTTCCCGTCGGCCAGCGCCATCCAGACGAACGCGCGTTCGACGGCGCGCGCGTCCGCGCCCTCGCCCGCGGGGGCGGACTTCGCGTCCGCCGCGAGCCAGTGCACGAGCCACGCGGCGGCGGCCGAAGCCATCGCGCGGGCGGGTGCGGGGTCGGCGGCGACCTCGGCCGTCCGGGACAGGCCGTGGAGGACGTAGGCCGTCATGTACGGGTCGCTCGCGTCCCGCTCCCACCAGCCGAAGCCCCCGTCCTCGTGGCGCAGCTCGCGCAGGCGCGCGACGCCCGCGTCCACCATCCGACCGACCTCGGCGAGGCGCCCTCGCGGCGCGATCCCGAACCGGTCCTTCGCCGCCTTCGCGACGACGGCGGGGAGGAGACGGCTCATCGTCTGCTCCGTGCAGCCGTGCGGGTAGTCGAGCAGGTACGGGAGGGCCGCGCCCACGGCCTGCGCGACGGAGGGCTCGACCAGGATCCGCAGTCGCGCGGTGCCCGGCTCCGCCGTCGTGGGGAGCACGAGCGGAGGGAGCTCGAGGGGCGCGTTGTCGGCCTGGCGTGAGACGGCGAGCGCCTTCGGCACACCCTGCGGCAGGACCGGAATCGCGAGCGCGACCGCGTCCCGCCCCCCAGTCGTGCGCAGTTCCGCGGCGAGGCGTCCCTCGCCGGGAGCGAGCGCCGTGACCTTGAGATCGCGCACGAGGACCGCGCCCGCCGCGAGGACCTCGCGGCCGCCGGAGGGCCCGTCGATCCGCAGTCCGCTCGCGGACGCGACGAAGTCGGCGTCGGCGTCCTTGCCGAGCAGGCTGTGGAGGGTCCACGGCACGAACGCCGTGTCCGACGCGCGGAGGAACCGCGGCGCCGTCAAGCGCGTCAGCACCTGCTTCGCCGTGCGGACGGTCGTCGTGGAGGACCCGACGCGGGTCTTGGCGTCCACGGCGCGGGCGGTGATGCGCCAGCGCGTAAGCGACTCGGCGAACTTCACGGGCCCGACGACCACGGTGCCGTCGGCGCCCGTGCGGAGCGCGGGCGACCACCACACGGCGGTGCGGAAGTCCTCCCGGGCCGCGAGCGGGCCCTCGGCGCCGTCGTCGGACTTGCGCAGTCTCTCCTCTCCCGCTACCCCCACGAGCCGAACGCCCGGCACGCGCGGGGCCCCCGTCACCGACCCGCTCGCCTCCTCCACCTCGGCGGGCGCCGCCGGATCGGTCGCCGGGGGCGGCGGCGCGCCGGTATCGCGCGGGAGCGGCGGCGCCGAGCCGCTCGGTCCCCGGAAGGACCCGCCGGCCCCGCCGCCGTGGCGGCGCCCCTCCTTGTCCTCGGTCACCGTCGTCACGGCCCAGCCGACGCACGACAGGTGGAGCGGCCCGCCCGTCCGCACGTCGTTGCGGCGCACGGGATGGAAGAAGGGCTCGATCGGCGCCGTCGCGTCGGCGTAGAGCGCGTGAAGTGCGTCGTCCACGACGGCCACGCTGACCTCGGCGCCCGCGACGGGCGCGCCTGCCGCGTCCGTGACCTTCGCCGTCATCGCGACGGTCTCGCCCGGCTCGAACTCGGTCCGCGACGCCTCGACGGTCGGCTTCAGGACACGGTCCGCGGGCGGGACGCGCAGGAGCTTCGTCGCGGCGAGCACGTTGCCGCGGTCGACGAGCGCGATCCCGATGTAGCCGCTCGGGACGTGCTCGGGACCGATCTTCACCTCGACGACGGCGGACGCGCCCCGGTCGTCCTCGCCCGGCAGGCGCACGGTGTCGAAGGCGAGTACGCGCGTCCCCTCGGTCGTGCGCAGGAACGGCCGCGCGCCGACCGGCGAGAGCACGAGGAGCCGGGCCACGTCGCCCACGGCGTACTCGTCGCGGTCGGCGACGACCTCCAGCCGCTCGCCCGAGTACCCGACGTCGGCGCGCTCTCCCGCGACCCAGACGTGGATCGTGGCCGCGGCGGCGGGCCCCGCGGGCTCGCCGGTGGCGCGCGGGACGGCGACGGAGATGGCGTAGCGGCCGTTCGCCGCGAACGGGACGTCGAGGTCGGCGGTCCCCGCGTCGCCGGTCGTGAACGGCCAGGTGCCCACCGGGCTCTCCTCGGCCACCCGCAGGCCGTCCTTCGGCGCGTCCGTCACCTGCGAGGCCGTCACGACGCCCGCCCGCGCGCGCGCCGGCGTCCCGTCGGCGAGGACGGCCTTCACGCGCACGCGCGCGACGCCTTCCGCGCCGTAGAGGTGGCGGTCCGTGCGGAGCGCGACGTTCAAGGGCGAGGCGGCGTACCCCGTGCTGCCCGTCCCCTCGGCGGCGGTCCGGTCGGGACCCGTCACGACGACGCGGAGCGTCAGGTAGCCGTCCTCCGAGCGGGGCGGCACGGGGACCACGACCTCGGCGCGCCCGAGGTCGTCGAGCGTGCCCGTCCCCTGCGCCACGGGTTGCGGCGCGAAGGCCTCGCGCTCCGTGCCGAAGAAGAGGCGCGCCATCTCGTCCGTCGGGAAGAGGTCGCGGTCGACCCGGTGGTACTGGAGCGTCCAGGTGAACGGCGCGCGCGCGGTCGGGCCGCCCTCGTAGAACGCCCCCTCGAGCAGGAACGCGGCGCTGTCTCCCGCGGCGATGCGCGGCGCCTTCGGCTGCACCGCGATCTCGAAGGTCGGCGTGCGGTAGGCCTCGATGCGGAACGGGCCCGCGTACGTGCGCCCGCCGATCGCGACGACGACCCTCCCGGGGCCGGTGGGGGCGTCCTTCGGCACGTCGCAGCCCGCGGCGAACGTGCCCAGGTCGGCCGAGACGGGCGCGACCGCCGTCGCGAGCACGCGGTCGCCGGCGGCGACGAAGCGGACCTCGACCTCGCGCACGTCCGCGTCGAGCGCGTACGCACCCTCGCGCCAGGCGCGGACGATGCCCTTCGCCTCCAGCCGCTCGCCCGGGCGGTACGCCGGCTGGTGCGCGAACACGTAGACGCGGCGGTCCAGGACGTCGGAGGGGAAGTACGTCTCCTCGCCGAACGCGAGGTCGTCCTCCTTCGCGGCGCGGAGGCGGGCCGTCGGAGGGAAGGCGCCGTCGAGCCGCACGAGCCCCCGCTCGTCCGTCGTGCCCTGGGCGAGCGTCTGCGAACCGCTGCGCACCTCGACCGCGACGCGGGCGAGCGGCGTCCCCGCCGTGCGGTCGGCCGCGAAGGCGAGGAGGCCCGCGGGGTCGCGCTTCGTGACCAGCGCGATGCGGGACACGAGGG
>DATLLK010000197.1:0-3180 GCA_035537895.1 Planctomycetota bacterium | reverse complement strand
GTGGGTGACCATCATGATGGTCGTCCCCTGCCGCTCGTTGACCGAACGCAGGAGGCCCAGGATGTCGCGCGACAGGCCGGGGTCCAGGTTGCCCGTGGGCTCGTCGGCCAGGACGAGGGACGGCCGGTTCGCCATCGCGCGCGCGATCGCCACGCGCTGCTGCTGCCCGGCCGACAGCTCGCGCGGGTAGTGGTTCCTCCGGCCCGCGAGGCCCACCTCGTCGAGGAGCGCGGCGGCCCTCTCCTCCTGCTCCTTCCGCGCGACCCCGAGGAGCCCCATCGGCACCATCACGTTGCGCATCGCGGTCAGGTAGGGGATGAGGCTGAAGTTCTGCATCACGAACCCGACGTGCTCGCGACGGAAGGACGCGAGCGCACCGTCCGACATGTCGTGGAGCGACAGGTCCCGGAACCGGATGCGGCCCCGGGTCGGCCGGAGCAGCCCCCCCACCGCGAGGAGGAGCGTCGTCTTCCCGGAGCCCGAGGCGCCGGTGACCGTCACGAAGGCGCCGCCCTCCACGTCGAGCGAGACGTCCTCGAGGGCGTCCACGGGCCCGTCCGCGTGGGCGTAGCGCTTGCAGAGTCCGTCGATCCGAAGGAGCACGTCACACCTCCTGCATGCTGGCGAAGGGTTCGATGCGGGAGGCGAGGCGCGCGGGGATCCACGAGCCCAGGAGCGCGACGCCGAGCGAGAGCAGGACGGCCAGGGGGAGCAGGTCGAAGGCCGGCCGGACCTTCAGGTTCGCGAGCCAGGGCCCGAGGACCACCGCGGCGGCCGTCCCGAGCAGGAAGCCCAGGAGCCCGCCGAGGATCCCCAGCACGCCGCCCTTGGCGAGCAGCATCGCGTAGATGCCCGAACGCTTCGCCCCGATCATGCGGAGGATCCCGAGCTCGCGCCGGCGCTCGTTCACGTTGGCCCACATGAAGTTGCCGATGGAGATGGCGCCCACGAAGAGCACGATGAAGAGGAAGGCGAGCGAGACCTTCTTCATCAGCCGGTTCGTGCCGAGCTGCGTCGAGACGATCTGCGAGATCGTCGTGATGCGCGTGTCGGGGAGGATGTTGCGCAGCCTGGCGAGCAGCCCGTCCGAGATCGCGTTGCAGCACCCCATGATCTCGATGGCGCTCACCTGCCCCTTGACGTTCACGAGGTCCTGGAGGGCGTGCAGGTGGACGAAGACGCGGTCGTCGTCCACGGTCCCGGTCGCGGGGAGCACCTTCGCCACCCGGAACTCGCGGTCGAGGACCTTCGCGCTCCCCCCCTCGGTCAGTCCGAGCCGCGCCGCAGCCTCCGCGCCCACGAGGCAGGCGGTCGCGGCGAGCGCCTCGACCGCCTTTCGCTGCTGCCGCGCGTCCTCGTAGCCGTGCGAGACGTTGGCCGCCGCGTCGGGGTCGCAGGAGAGCTTCAGCTCCTCCCCCTCGAGGCCCGCGATCTGCCAGGCGGGCTTCGAGGCGATCTCCGACGACGGCAGGATGCCGGTCAGCACGACGTCGCGCCCGCCCACCTTCACGCGCCGCGTGAGCTTCGGCGAGAGGTTGTCGACGCCCGGGAGCGACGAGGCCACGATGCGCTCGACGTACTCCTCCGGGATCGTGGGCGCGTCGATGTCGGCCGTGTAGTAGTCGTCGACGCTCGCGCCCTGGGGCAGGACGAGGATGTTGGCGCCGAGGTTGTCGAGCTTGACCGCCACCGCGACCTCGGAGGCTGCGGTGACGCTCTGGATGCCGACGATGACGGCGATCCCGAGCGTGATCGCCAGCAGGCCGGAGACGAGCTGCGCCTTGCGCCGGCGCATCTCCTCCCACGCGAGCGCAAGGACGCTCACGGGCGCGCCGCTACTTGCAGCCGCCGGGGCCGCACTCGCCCGGCTTGCACGTGGACGTGGGGACCTTCGTCGCGGCGGCCGCGAGCGCGGCCGCGGTCGGGACGCCACGGAGCGTCTCCGTCGCGCGGCCCTTCGCGTTGTAGACGATCGTCACCGGCGTCGTCGCCTTGACGTCCTGCTTCATCTCCGCGACGAAGGGGGCCTCCTTGGCCGAGTCGAGGTCGACCTGGACGAGGACGGCCGCTCCCTTGAGGGACGCCGCCGCGTCCTCGGCCGCCTTCGTCGTGGCGGGGAGGTCGGCCATCGAGGACCTCGCGAACACGAGGAAGGTCGCCTTGCCCTCGTCGAGCGACTTCAGGAAGGCCGCCTTGGCCGGGCTGGGGACCATGCCGGCCAGCCGCTCGGCGGTGACCGAGTCGGGACGCGCCCCCCCGGCGGCCACGCCGTTCGGGGCGATCACGAGGATCAACGGCACGGGCACGGTCGCGAGCCGGTACCTGCCGACGACGGCCTCGTTCACCGCGTCGGCGCGGTTCATCTCGAGGATCGACGCGCTCTGCACGAGCTTCTGCGCGTCGCTCACGACGCGTCGCGCCGCGTCGAGGCCCACCGCGCCGCCGTCGGTGACGATCAGGAAGACGGGGTGGCCCGCGGCCGTGGCGGCCGCAAGCGCGGTGTCGGTGGACGCCCAGACGCGCGGAGGCGCGGCGAGGAGCGGCAGACACGCGAACAGGACCCAGAGGATGCGCTTCATGACGACCTGGCCTCCATGGTGGATCAGGGCACCTTGCGCGGGGCGACGAGGGCTCGATGTTGAACCCCGGCCGTCCCGCCCGACTCGCGGCGGACACGCCGAACGAACGACCCGCACGGCCGCCGACGCCGCGGCGCCGGCGAAGGGCTCGCGCGCGTGCGCAACGGCATCTCGGGCATGTGAGGACCTCCCCCGGGATCAGAGCGCGGCGACGAGCGCCTTCAGCCGGCGCAACGCGCCGGGCTCGAGGCAGTAGCAGACGCGCGGGCCGTCCACGGTCCCGCGGACCAGCCCGGCCTCCTTCAGGATCTTCAAGTGCTGCGAGACCGTGGACTGCGCGAGGGGCAGTTCCTCCACGATCTCGCCGCAGACGCAGGTCTCGCGCCGGGCGAGGATGCGGAGGATCCGCACGCGCGCGGGATGCCCCGCGGCCTTGGCGAGCCCGGCGAGCTCGGCGTCGGCTTTCGGCCCCTCGACGGGTCGAAGGTCCGCGCCGGACCTGGCCGGGGGGCAGCACGGCGGCCGGGGGGAGCGCTTCGTATTGCTCATCGTCGATCTACGATAGAAGAGATCGGCGCGCCATGGCCACATCTTCCTGCAC
>DATLLK010000196.1:0-2568 GCA_035537895.1 Planctomycetota bacterium | reverse complement strand
GACCTCGCCAAGGCGCCCCCGCCCCCCGCGGCGACCCCGAAGGACCAGTGGCAGATCGGGACACCCGACGCCGTGCTCTCCTTCCCCGAGGCCCAGGAGATCCCGGCGGAGGGCGTGGTCCGCTACCGCTACGTGCAGGTCGCCACGGACTACCCCGAGGACCGCTGGGTCTCGGCCATCGAGGTGCGACCGAGCGCGCCGGACGTCGTGCACCACGCGCTCGTCGCGACCGTCAAGCCCGACACGCCCGTCAAGTCCGCCGTCTTCAACCCGACAGCCGGCTTCTTCGCCGCGATCGTTCCGGGCGGCCGGACCGCGACGTACCCGGACGGCATGGCGAAGCGCCTTCCCAAGGGCGCGACGCTGCTCTTCCAGATGCACTACACGCCGAACGGCGTCGCGCAGACGGACGTGACGCAGATCGCGTTCAAGTTCCTGAAGGAGGCCCCGAAGAAGGAGGTCTTCACCTCCGCCGCGTTCAATCCGACGTTCGAGATCCCGCCGGGTGTCGCGAGCCACCCCGTCCGCGCCGGTCTGCCCGTCCCGTTCGACGTGCGCGTGCTCTCGTTCATGCCCCACATGCACGTGCGCGGCACGTCGTTCCGCTACACGTTCCGCGGGCCCGACGGCACCGAGACGACGATCTGCGACGTGCCGAAGTACGACTTCAACTGGCAGACCCCCTACCGGCTCGCCGCGCCGCTCGCCGTCCCCGGCGGCTCCTTCCTCCTCTGCTACGCGACGTTCGACAACTCCGTCGAGAACCCCTACAACCCCGATCCCTCCGCCACCGTCCGCTGGGGCGACCAGACGTGGGAGGAGATGATGATCGGGTACGTGGACTACGTGCGGGAGTAGGCCGGTCCGTCCCCCACGGCGTCAGGTGTAGGATCCGGCTCCTTCCACGAAGTGACCGCAGGGGCCGGGAAGCGCCATCGGGCGCCCGGTCCCGCGGGTGGAGTGCGGCCCTCGGCGCGGGGAGGCGAAGTCCATGGAGGCCCTGCGCATCGTCCTGATGGCCATCGCCGCGGGGATCGTCTACGGGATCGTCCACGACCAGGTCACGGCGCGGGTCGCGATCGAGTACTTCACGGTCGCGCACCCGCGGATCATCGAGAGCGAGGATCCGACGGTCCTCGGCCTCCTGTGGGGCGTGATCGCGACGTGGTGGGTCGGCGCGATCCTGGGAATCCTCCTCGCGGTGGCGGCACGCGCGGGCTCGAGGCCCAAGCGCGCCGCGCGCGACCTCGTCCGTCCCATGGCGGCGCTCCTCGGGACCATGGCGGCGTGCGCCCTCGTGGCGGGCGTCCTCGGATGGCTCCTCGGGCGCTCCGGCGCGGTCGTGCTGCTCGGCGACCTCGCCCGGACGATCCCCGAGGCACGGCACGCGCGGTTCCTCGGTGCGTGGTGGGCGCACATGGCCTCGTATGGCGTCGGCGCGATCGGGGGCATCGTCCTCGCGGCCCTGGTCTGGCGCCGCCGAGGACCGCAGGCGCACTCCGCGAAGTTCGCCACGGGTCCTTCACCCGGAGTCTCCTCGTGACGCACGACCCCGCTCGGTACGGCGATCGCATCGCCGACCTCTACGACCACTGGTACCCCGACCTTCCTGCCGACCATCCGGGCGTTCCGTTCCTCGCGGCGCTCGCCGGGTCGGGGCGCGCGCTGGAGCTCGGCATCGGCACCGGGCGGTTCGCCCTGCCGCTCGCGCAGCGCGGCGTGCGCGTCGAGGGCGTGGACGCGTCCGTCGAGATGGTCGCGCGCCTGCGAGCCAAACCCGGCGGCGAGCGCATCCCCGTCGCGATGGGCGACTTCACGAACCCGCCGGTCACCGGACCGTTCTCGCTCGTCTACGTCGTGTTCAACACGTTCTTCGCGATCCTGACGCAGGAGGACCAGGTGCGCTGCTTCGAGCGCGTCGCCACCCTGCTCGCGCCCGGCGGCGCGTTCGTGCTCGAGGTGTTCGTCCCCGACCTCGGCCGCTTCGACCGCGGCCAGCGCATGGGCGTCGTACGGATGGAGGAGGACGTCGTGGACATGGAGGCGGGCCTCCACGACCTCGCCACCCAGCGGATCGACTCGCGCCACATGCGCATCTCGCCCGACGGCGTCCGCATGGTCCCGGTGCCGATCCGCTACGTCTGGGCGTCCGAGCTCGACCTCATGGCCCGGATCGCCGGGCTGCGCCTGCGCGAGCGGTGGGGTTCGTTCGCCAGGACCAGGTTCAGCTCCGGATCGACGCAGCACATCAGCGTGTACGAGCGACCGGCGTAACCGCGCGTGCGATCCCCCGTGACGGGGGCCGCAGGTCATCTCCCGCGGCCCTCGATGTCGAGACTCGGTGGAATGGCGGTGGCATCGGGCGAGCCGGCGGGCGGACACGTGGTTATCGGTCGTTCCGCCCGCGGCGCCGGCGCCCGATATCCCGCGTCAGCGTCCGATATCGCGCCGCCATCCCCAGCGCGGTCCCGGACCGGGGCCGAACCGCTCCCCGCTTCGGGCCCCGAAACCCGGGCCGGGAACATGCTCGCCGCAGTGCGGGCACAGGCAGGGCTCCGCGTCGTCGGG
>DATLLK010000195.1:0-6707 GCA_035537895.1 Planctomycetota bacterium | reverse complement strand
GCGAAGGCCCGTGGAGGCGCCAAGAGGCGCCCCCACGGCAACCGCGTTATTTCTTCGCGCCCGCCTTCGCGGGGGAGGCGACCGGCGCGGCCGGGGCGTTCAGGGCCTCGTGCACGCGGCCGACCATCTTCGCGCCCGGGTCGACGAGGGTCTTGTCGCCGTCGTCCTTCCACTTGGACGGGCACACCTCGTTCGTCTTGCGCGAGAGGTAGAGGTTCGCCTTGAACCTGCGCATCAGCTCGTCGATGTTGCGGCCGACGTTGTACCAGGTCACCTCGCTGGTCGTCAGGCGACCCTTCGGGTCGATCACGAACGTGCCGCGGAGCGCGAGCCCGGTGTCCTCGTCGTAGACGCCGAACATGCGGGCGAGGTCGCCCTTCACGTCGGAGGCCATCATGTAGCGGACGTTGGCGAGCTCCTTCTCGTGGCGCTGCCAGGAGAGGTGGACGAAATGCGTGTCCTTCGAGACCGTGACGATGTCCGCGCCGAGCTTCTTGAACTTCTCGTGCTGCTCTGACAGAGCAGCGAACTCGGTCGCTCAGACGAAGGTCCAGTCGGCGGGGTAGAAGAAGAGGATCGTCCAGCGGCCGGACGCCTTCTGCTTCGCGAAGTCGAACTTCGTGAAGTCCCCGACGACGGGGTCGTACGCGTCGAGCAGGGGGATGTCGGGCACGTTCTGCCCGACGCGGATGGGGATGGTCATGGCCGGCTCCGAGGGTTGTTCCCGTAAGCGTCCCCGACCCGCGGGGGGCCGCGAACAGGATTCAGGGGTCCAGCGCCGTCTAGTCCGCCCCCGGGGGACGCACCGCGCAGAGGCCCATCAGCGTCTCCGAGGAGATGAACACCCACGTGTCCTTCGAGCGCCGGACCGCCTCGTCGCCCAACCCGAGGACGAGGTGGCCGAGGACGCGGCGGACCGCGTAGCGCTGCTCGGGGGGGACCGGCGCGCGCGCCGCGCGGTCGAGCCAGCGGGCCGCGGCGTCGACGGCCCAGGGGTGCCACAGGAAGTTGATGCTCTCGGACTGGACCGCGACCTTGCCGTCGTCGCCGACGACGAAGTGGTTGAACTCGCCCGCGTCCGCGGGCTGGTCCATGTTCGCGCCCTCGAGCCCCATGAGGTGCCGCGTCATCGCGTCGAAGAGCGCGGTCGGGACGGGAATCCCCGCCTCGGCCTCGGCGCGGAGCAGCAGTCCGTAGGTCTGCAGCGTCAGGCCCGGCGAGATCTCGTTCAGCGCCTCGTGCGTGCGGCGCCATCCCGGCGGGACCGCCTCGGCGACGAACGTGGCCGCGAGTCGTCGCGCGGTCGACTGGATCAGGGCGTCGCGCCGCTCGACGCTCCCCGCCCAGGGGAGGCCCGCCGCCCTCGTGTCGAGCAGGGCGAGGAACGCGAGGGACGTGCTGTAGGGGCTGTGCGCCTCGGGGTCCTGCTGGTTGGGGAAGATGTTCCAGCCGCCGTCGCCCGGCGGGTAGTGGCTCTGTGCGACGCGCTGGGCCTCGGCGAGGAGGCCGCCGAAGCGGTCGCGGTCCGCCTCGGGAACGAGGCCGGGGCGGCCCAGCGCGCGCGCGAAGGCGACGACCGTCCACAGCGCGGGCTCGATCTCGACGTACGAGTAGCCGGGGTGAGCGGGCCAGCCGACGAGTTTCCCGCCCTTCGCCACCACGACGTCGGGCGAGAAGCAGGCCTCGAGCCCGGGCAGGAACGGACGCAGGTCGTCGTTTCGGAGGTGGGGCGCGCCGACGAGGGCCGCGATCGCCTGGGACGACGACCAGACGTCGATCAGCTCGTCTTGAAGGCGTCGGAGGTCGCTGCGGACCCACCCCCCGGCCGCCCGCGCCTTGACGATGCGCTCCGCGAACGCGCGGCGCAGCGTGTCCGCCGTCGCGGCGACCTCGCCGTCGAGGCGCGCCCGCCGGAAGAGCGACACCTCCCGCGCGTCGAGGAAACTGCGGACGGCGGCGCCGCCGGGGACGGCGAGCCCCGCGTCGGAGAGCAGGACCCAGACGAGCGGGACGAGGAGCAGCGCGGCGACCCGACCGACGCGCCCGAGGAGGCGCGACCAGGAGAACGGCCGCCGGACGAACACCGTCGTGGCGCCCAGGCCCTTCAACCGCACCCGCGACCGCTGGAACGCCTGCCCGACCTCGGCGTCGCGGGCCGCGACCGTCTCGAACACGTTGCGGTCGAGCGCGAGGCCCTCGGGTCGCGCGAGGTTCTGCAGGCGTGCCGCGAGGTTCAGCGCCACGCCGTAGTAGTCGTCCTGCCGCGACACCTCGCCGAACGCGACGCCGATGCCGACGGCCTTCGGGAGCCGGGTCCCCGTCGCCTCGCGCCCCGCGACGAAGGCGGTGAACGCCGTCCGTGCGCGCTCCGCGCCGGCGACGACCTTCGCGACGAGGTCGGCGTCGGGCGCGTCCGTGGCGCTCTCCCACAGGAGGAGGTGGCCGTCGCCCAGGTTCTTGACGAAGGTCGGGGGGACCTCGGCGAAGAGGTCGAGGATCGTGCGGTGCGCGCCCGTCATGAAGGCGCCGAGGTCGGCGGTCCCCATCCGCTTGCTCGCCGCCGTGAAACCGCGGATGTCGTAGATCAGGACGAGAGCGGAGCGGGACGACATGGGCCCGGGGAGGGTACACGGACGATGCCGCGCCGCCGCGGGGCGAGGGAGCCCGACGGCTCGTGAAGGGTCTCGGCGCGCGGTATACGGTACGCCCATGCGGACCGCCCTCGTCCCGGCCGCCCTCGCTCTCGCGGCGGCCCTCCTGCTCCCTCCCGCTCCCGCGCACGCGGGCGGCGGCCCCGAGACCACGGTCGTCGTCGTGAACGCGGACTCCCCCGTCTCGCTGCGCGTGGCGAACGACTACGTGCGACGGCGTCGCATCCCCGCGAACCACGTCTGCGCGGTGGAGGGCGTGCCGACGCTGGGCGTCGTGGACGTGGACACGTTCCGCGCGCGCCTCTGGGGGCCGGTCAAGGCGTTCCTCGAGCGGGAGCGCCTCCTCGACGTCGTCGACTGCATCGCGTGGTCGGCCGACTTCCCCTACGGCGTGGACTTCGGCGCCGACAAGAAGGTGGGAGGCCAGCCGCCGCTCACGCCGATCGCCTCGCTGACGTCGATGACGTACCTGTGGCGCCTCGTCGAGGCGAAGGACGCCGACGCCTACCTGTCGATGACGGTCAACGGCTACTACCGCCGCGACTCCCGGGAGGGACGCCCGATCCGCGACCCGACCGACGAGGAGGTCGCGGCCCGCAGCGACGCGCTGGGCTTCCTCGTCGAGCGCAAGTGGAAGGAGGCGGCGGAGGCCTACGCCCGCCTCCTCGCCACCTACACGGAGGACGCGGAGAGCCACTACAACCACGCCTGCTGCCTCGCCCGCCTCGACCGCCCCGACGAGGCGGTGAAGGCGCTCGCGGCGGCGGTCGACGCCGGCTTCGACCAGGCGACGCACGCGGCCGAGGACGCCGACCTCGAGCCCCTGCGGGGGCGCGCCGACTTCAAGGCGCTCCTCGCGCGCATGCGCGCGTCGACCGACGCGGTCGTCCAGCCCGCGCGCGGCTTCGCGTCGCGCTACGCGTGGACGGGGGCCGCCGACCCTCGACGCGACGCGGCGGCCGACGCGAAGGAGCGCTACCTCCTCTCGACCGCGCTCGCCTACACGGGGACGTACGGGAACTCGGTGCCCGAGGCCCTCGCCGCCCTGACGGCCGCCGTCGGCGCGGACGGGACGAACCCGGACGGCACGTTCTACTTCCTCGTGAACGACGACGTGCGCGCGCGGACACGGGAGCCGCGCTTCGAGGGCGCCGCCGCGGCCCTTCGCGCGATGGGCAGGAAGGCGGAGATCCTGCGCAAGGGCGAGGCGGACCAGACGGGCGTCCTGCCCGTCTGCAGGACGGACGTTCTGGGCGCCGTGATCGGCAGCGCGGGCTTCGACTGGGCCGCGTGCAAGAGCCGCATCCTGCCCGGCGGCATCTGCGAGCACCTGACCTCGTTCGGCGCGATGTTCGGCAACGCGGGGCAGACGAAGCTCTCGGAGCTGATCCGCCACGGCGCGGCGGGCGCCTCGGGCACCGTGAACGAGCCGTACGCGCTCCAGGCGAAGTTCCCCGTCCCCCACCTGCACGTGCACTACGCGGCCGGGTGCTCGCTCGCGGAGGCCTTCTACCAGAGCGTCTGGGGCCCTTATCAGCTGCTCGTCGTCGGCGACCCCCTCGCCCGGCCGTTCGCGCGCTTCGCCGAGGTCGCGCTCGACCTGCCGAAGGCGCCCGTCTCGGCGACGCTGTCGCTCACGCCGAAGGTGACGCCGGCACCGGACCGCCCCGTCGCGCGCGTCGAGCTCTGGGTGGACGGCCGGCCCGTCGCGCAGGGCATGCCCGGCGAGGCGCTCTCGTGGGACACGACGTCCTTCGACGACGGACCCGTCGAGGTCCGCGCGGTCGCCGTCGAGGACGGCCCGATCGAGACGAGGTCCTTCGCCGCGGGCTCGGTGACCGTCGCGAACTCGAAGCCCGTCGTGACGATGTCCGGGCCCTTGAAGGTCGGGCACGACGACGCGCTCGTCCTGACCGGGAAGGCGCCGGGATCGAAGGAGGTCGTGGTGCTCGCCGGCGCGCGAGAGGTCGCGACGATCGCGGTCAAGGGGGACGCCTGGAAGGCGACGATCCCCGCGCGCACGCTCGGGCTGGGCACCGTGGCGCTCCACGCGCGCGCGAGCCGCGCGAAGGGCCCGGCCGGGCGCAGCCCGGTGCTCGAGGTGGTGGTCGAGCCTCCCGCCTTCATGAAGGCGGTGAAGTCGACCGCGAAGGAGAAGGGCTGGCGCGTGGAGAGCAAGGGCGGGCCCGCGGCGTCCGACTTCGTCGTGGCCGACCTCGGCGCGCCCGGCCAGGACGCGCTGCGCAAGGTCTTCGAGGAGAAGCGGAAGGGCGCGAAGGAGTTCCTCGTATCGGGCGAGATGACGGTCGCGGCCGACGGGCTCTATCAGCTCGTGATCGGCGCGGCGGGCGAGATCGAGGTGGAGGTCGACGGGCACCGCCTCCTCCCGGCCACGACGGCGACGGCCGCGCGCCAGGTCTTCGTCCTCGCGGCGCTCGCCAAGGGCGCCCACACGCTGAAGCTGCGCTACGCGCCGACCGCGGCCCCGGACCTGACCGTCCTCCTCTCCGGGGACGTCGTCGCGGCCCCGATCCCGGGACGGCACTGATCGCTCCGCCTGGTACGGCGCGGCGAGGCGTCAGCGCAGGTAGAGCGCGTGCTCGAGCGTCAGGACCGCGAGCGCGGTCGTGACGGCGGTGCCGGGCGACGGGTTGCGCGGCCACGTGACGGTCGCCGGGAACGACCCGGCGGCCGTGCCCTTCCCGACCTGCAACGCGGAGGTCTGGAAGGCCCACGCGCGCCAGGGGTCGGCGAGCTCGCCCGTCAGGAGGATCGACAGGCGCACGCCGTAGTAGAGGGCGTAGAGGTCGGGCTTTCGCCGGACGTCCCACTCCTTCAGCCGCTTCTTCCAGGACTCGACGGTGACGTCGTCCTTGTCCTTCCACGCGAGGTGCCCGAGCAGCATGCCGACGGGCGAGAGCTTCCACGACTCGCCGCCCCCGCGCATGTAGGAGAAGCGGGACTCGCCGAGCCACACGTACCGCATGTACGTGCTGAGCCCGCCCTCGAGGGTCACGGGGATGTCCAGGCGCGCGGTGCGTGCGGCCTCGACGGCCTGCGCCACCCATCCGGTGACGCTCAGGTCGCCTTCGGGGTCGTTCGGCCTGTAGCGGAAGCCGCCGAGCGGTCCCTGCGTGCGCGCGAAGTAGTCGATCCCCGCCTTGCATGCCTGCCGGAGGTCCTCCCGGCCCGTCGACGCGGCCGCCTGCCCGAGCGCCATGACGGCCATCGCCGTCGAGTAGTGCTGGCCGCTCCCCGGGAAGGAGCCGTCCTTCTTCTGGTTCGCCTTCAACCACTCGAGCGCGCGGCCGAGGTAGGGGTCGAACCAGCCGTGGACGTCCTGGTCGCGGAAGTCGAGGAAGGCGATCGCCGAGAGCGCGGTCGCCGCGACCCGCCAGTTGTCGCCGGTCGAGGCCGCCTCGCCGAGGCACGACGCCGGCGTGTGCTTCAGGTTGGTGCACCGCTCGAGCACGGTCGCGTCCGAGAACGACCCGTCGTCCTTCTGGTGGAGGGAGAGCCACGCGAGGCCCGCGTGGATCGCGTCGAGGAGGCCGACGGCGTCGCGCTGGCGCAGCTTCTCCAGCTGGTCGACGCGCCGCTGCTCGGCCTCGTCCTTGTCGGCGACGGGCGGGTTCGTGTCCCCGCCGCGGCGCCCGCGCCGGTCGGCGAGGAACTGCTTCAGCACGCCGTCGCCGGGAGAGAGGCCGTCCCCCGCGGTCCCGTCGGGCAGGAGGAAGCGCCGCAGGTGCCGCGACAGGACGTCCAGGTCCTGCTCGTTGGCGGACCGCGCGAGGATCTCCGCGCTGCTCGCGAGCTGGCGGCCGAGCGTGCCCCGAGCCTCGTCGGAGAGCTTGCTCGCCGCGAGCATCGCCTCGAGCAGGGCCTGGCGCTGCTCCGCCGCGACGGCGGCGTCGACCCGCAGGATCTCCTTCGCGCGCGCCGCGTCGGCGAGGAACTTCCCGTCCTCGGCGCGCAGCTTCTCGAGGAGGGCCTTCGCGTCCTTCGGCCGGCCCTCGTCGATCAGGCGCCAGACCTCGGTCCACATGCCCTTCGAAC
>DATLLK010000194.1:0-4068 GCA_035537895.1 Planctomycetota bacterium | reverse complement strand
GCCGACGTTGACGGGGGGAGGGGCCCCCGACAGAATCGCGCTGTTCCCCGGTGCGGTGCTCGGGGTGGGGCCGACGGAGACGGAGGGTTGCGTGGCGTCATGGCCGGGTTCCCTGCTGCGGCTGGCGGCGGCGACGCCGCTCCTGCTGTCGGCGTGCGGTTCCACCAACCCTCGGGCGGTCCAGCCGGAGACGGACCTGCACCATCCGAGCGCCACGCGGCGGCTCGAGGCCGTCGCCACCGTGACGAACTCGCGCGACATGGGACACGTCCCGGCGCTGATCGAGATGCTGGAGGATCCGGACGCGGGCGTCCGCATGACGGCCGGTCAGAGCCTGAAGGATCTGACGGGCCGGGACACCGGGTACCGACCCTACGGCCCGCCGGAGGAGCGTGCCCGGCAGGCCGCGGAGTGGCGCGCCTGGTGGGCGTCGCGTCGCACGGGGGCGGCGGGCACCGTTCGGGAGGTACGCCCTGATGCCGGCCGGCCCTGACGTTTCCGTCGACGTGTCGATGGTCTCCGACCCGCGGTACCTGCGGTTCGTGCGGATGCTGGCCGGCGAGGGCGCGGCGCTCGCGGGCTTCGACGAGGAGCACCGCGACCGCATCGAGCTCGCCGTCGTCGAGGGGTTCACGAACGTGATCCGGCACGCCTACGGCGGCGCGAGGGACCGGCCGGTCGCGATCCGGCTGCGGGCGCCCGCGGGGACGTTCCGGCTCGAGATGGACGACCACGGCACGTTCGTGGACCCCGCGCGGATCGCCTCGCGGCCGCTCGACCAGGTCCGGCCGGGCGGACTGGGCGTCCACCTGATGAAGACCACGATGGACGTGGTGGAGTACCGGCGCAACGCGTGGGGGGGGACGACGCTCGTCCTCGAGAAGCGCCTCGCGTCCGCCAGTGGAGAGATCCGATGAACGTCACGGTCGAGACCCTGCCGAAGGGCGTCCTCCTGTGCGTGGAGGGGCAGGTGGACATGCACACCAGCCCCGAGCTCCGCTCCAAGCTGCGCGATGCGCTCGAGCACAGGGCGGCGCCCATCGTCGTCGACCTGACCAAGGTCGCCTTCATCGATTCGAGCGGGCTCGCGACGCTGATCGAGGCGCTCCAGGCCGTCGGCAAGTACGGCGGCAAGCTCCGCCTCTACGGGCTCGCCCCGGCCGTGCGCAACCTGTTCAAGCTCTCCAACCTGATCTCCATCTTCGACATCCGCGAGTCGCGCGAGGACGCGTGCAAGTAGGGAGGCAGAGCGTCGCGTGCGAAGCCCCCGCGTCCTGATCGAGAGCCTGGGCGACGGGACGCTGCGTCTCGTCCGCTACGTGGGCGGCGTGAGCCTGATGACGGTGGACACCGTCCGCCACACGGTCATCGGCCCGTTCCGCGGCCGGCCCGTGAAGATGCGGGAGGTCTGGAACCAGATGGTGCGGGTGGGCCCCCGCAGCCTCGTCGTCGTGTTCCAGGTGAACTTCTTCGTCGGGCTCATCCTCGCGCTCATCGGGGGCAACGTCCTCCAGTCGATCGCGACCGGCTTCACCGTCTACGTCGGCAACCTGATGTCGGTCGGCATGGTCCTCGAGCTCGGCCCCCTGCTGACGGCGATCATCATGACGGGCTTCATCGGCGCCGCGCTGACGGCCGAGATCGGCACGATGGTGGTGACGGAGGAGGTGACGGCGCTGCGCACCACGGGGCTCCACCCGGTGCGCTACCTGGTGGCGCCCCGCCTGATCGCCACCGTCGTGATGATCCCGTGCGTCACGGTGCTCGGCGACGTCGTCGGGATCTTCGGGGGCTTCATCGTCGCGACGCGCGTCCTCGACGTGGGCGCCAACTCCTACTGGGAGCACGCCTGGGACCAGCTCAACTCGGAGAACGTCTGGGACGGCCTCCTCAAGAGCAGCGTCTTCGGCGCCATCATCGGCCTGATCGGCTGCTACCAGGGCTTCCAGGTGAAGGGCGGCGCGGAGGGCGTGGGCCGCACGACCACCCAGGCGGTCGTCGCCTGCATCGTCACGATCATCATCGCCGACGCGATCCTCAACTACTACCTGCTCTTCGGATAGCATCCGGCGGGAGACGGGCGAGAGGCATGTACACGAAGAACGCCGAGCTGAAGGCCGGACTGGTCGTCGTGGCCGCCATCGCCGCGCTCCTGTTCCTCCTCTTCCGGGCGACCGGATCGCGCCTCCCCTGGGCGGACGTGCGCGAGATCTGGCTGCGGTTCGAGCAGGGCTACGCCGCCCCGGTCAAGGACGACCCCGTCTACATGAACGGCTTCGAGGTCGGGCGCGTGATGCGCGTCTGGCAGGCGGAGGAGATCCGCAAGGACGCCCAGCTGACGGACCGCGACCGCGCACGGTTGAAGCTCCAGCCGGACGAGCCCGGGATCGCGCGCGAGATCTACGTGCTCGCCGCCGTCGCGCTCGAGGAGGGCGTCAAGATCCCCGGCGGCACGACGGCCGAGATCTCGGTGACGCTGACGGGCGCGCGCGTGCTCTCGCTGCTGCCCGGCCTCGAGCCGACCAACATCTCCGACGAGGACACGCGCAAGCGACCGATCCCCGCGACCTCGGCGGGCGACCTCGCCGACGTGCAGCGGTCCGTCCAGGCGCTCCTCGAGCGGGTGACGGGCGTCGTCGGCAACCTCGACCTCGTGCTCGCCGACGTGCGCGACGTCGTCGGCTCGGTCAAGCGCAAGGTGGACTCGATCGACGTGACCGGGATCCAGGGGAACGTGCTCGAGGCCAGCAAGACGCTGCGCGACACGCTCGCGTCCCTCCAGGGCAAGCTCGACGAGATCGCGAACCGCGTCTCCGAGGCCGCGGCGAACGCGGTCACGATCACGTCCGACGGCTCGGCGCTCGTGAAGGGCGCCCGCGCGGACGTGGCGGAGGTCCTCGCCAACATCAAGGACCTCTCCGTGTCGCTGAAGGAGACGGTCGCGCGGTTGGCGCCCAAGATCGAGACGACGCTCGAGGACGTCGCCGCCGCCGCCCGAACGGCGAACGCGACGATCGCCGAGTTCAAGGGGCTCGGGGCGAAGGTGCAGGGCCTCGTGGGCGACGTGGGGACCGACCTCGACGTGATCCTGAAGCGCGTCGCGGAGGCGGGCCACAACCTCGCCGACATGACGGAGGACCTGCGGTCCCACCCGTGGAAGCTCGCCAACCGCCCCGAGGACAAGGAGATCGCCTTCGAGAACGTGCGCAACGCCGCGTCGAACTACGTCCGGGCGTCGCAGTCGATCCAGGAGAGCCTCGCCGAGATCCGGGCGCTCGAAGGGCGCGCCGACCTCGCGCAGGAGGACCGCAAGCGCCTCCTGACGACCCTGACCACGCGGCTGCAGGGCGATCTCGCCCGGTATGAAGAAGCCGCAAAGGTCTTCTCGCAGCTGCTGCGGTCGAGTCAGGTCCAGGCGCCGAGGTAGCCGGGTTTCGCGCCCCCCGAGAATCTGCTAGAAGCGCTGTCCCATGCGCGTTCCGCGACCCACGCTCCGCGCCGGTTTCACCTGAGGGCCGGACGACGATCGCGTGTCGAGTCGTCACCGGGGTGTCGAGAGGGCCGTCACGGCGTAGCGCGTCAGCGCCGCCGCACCGGCGGCGAAGGAGCGAGACGCATGGGACACGTGTACGGACTGGACGCGGAGGGCGAGGCGTTGCTCGCCGGGCCCGTGGCGAACGTCTGCGCCGTCGCGCGGACGCACGCGGCCGACGTGGATGCCCGGGGCCGCTTCCCGGAGGAGAGCCTCGCCGCGCTGCGCGAGGCGGGCCTCCTCGGGCTGTGCGTGGACGAGGCCTTCGGAGGCCAGGGACGCGGGCCGGCGGCGTTCGCCGCGGCCGTCGAGGACCTGGCGGGCGCCTGCGCCTCGACCGCGATGGTCTACGTGATGCACGTGAGCGCCACGCAGCCCATCGCGACCTCGTCGACCCATCGCGGACGCGAGGCGCTCCTGCGGGAGATCGCCGCCGGCCGGCACCTGACGACGCTCGCGTTCTCGGAGAAGGGCTCGCGCAGCCACTTCTGGGCCCCCGTGAGCCGCGAGACCGCGAAGGGCGGCCAGGTCTCGAT
>DATLLK010000193.1:0-2203 GCA_035537895.1 Planctomycetota bacterium | reverse complement strand
AGCGTACCCGCGACCCGCTCCGATCGGTTCGGCGGAGGCTCCGGTGGCGCGCGGCCCGTCAGGGTTCGAAGACGTGCGGGGGGACGTCGCGGACGGGTTCGGGCTCCTCGACGGGGTGGAGCGGCGCGCCCTGCGGCGTCGACCGGGCGACGAGGAGGTCGAGGAGGTCGCGCGCGATCGATTTCGCGCGCCCGCCGACCTCCTGCACGGGGCCGACGCAGGACGGGCAGCCGTCGCGGCACGGACAGGCGGCGATGCGGTCGCGGCAGCCGAGCAGGAGGTCGGGGAAGAGGGGGTGGAGGGCCTCGGCGAGGCCGATGCCGCCCGAGTAGTGGTCGTAGAGGAAGATCGTCGGGTCGAAGGAGTCCATCGGCGGCGGGGCCTGCTCGGCCGCGGCGAGCCGGGCCGGGAGGGCGCGCAGGCGGCGGAAGAACCACTCCTGGCTCTTGTCGCCGAGGACGACGCCGAGGTCGCGGCCGTCGCACATGAGGAGGAGCGACGCGATCGCGTGCGCGACGTTGGCGACGCCCGCGAGCGCGTCGATCAGGTCGCTCTGCGGGACGGCGAGCGAGGCGAGGACGTCGCGCGGCACCGTGAACCAGGCGGCCTGCGTGTGGAACGTGTCCTCGGGCAGCAGGATGTCGCCGAAGCCCAGGTTCTCCTGCGTGTAGAACTTGATCTTCTTGTAGCCCACCGCCTTGCGCACGACCTCGACCTCGCCGAACTCGGGGAGGAGCGCGGGGCCCTCCGGCGCGTCGCGCAGGACCTGCAGGACCTTCACCTTCGAGTAGGAGATCGCGTCGGTGTAGTACTCGGACTCGACGCGGCGCACGAAGGACTTGCGGCGCTCCCAGTCGAGGCGGTCGACGTGGTACTGCTCGGACTGCACCATGTAGATGGCGCCTTCGTGGATCGTCGTGAACGCCCACGCGTAGTCGACCTCGGCGATGACCTCGTTGCGGTCGTTCGTCGTGTCGACCACGACGAAGTTGGAGGAGGTGACGCTGCGCAGCGACACGTCGTTGGCGGGGTAGGCGTCGGCGGACCAGTGCCAGCGCCCACCCGTGTGCCGGAGGACGCCGTGCTCCTCGAGGTAGCCGAGCAGCGCGGGCAGGTCCTCGCGGCCGAAGACCTCGCCGTCTTCGATCGGCAGCTCGAACGCGGCGCACTTCAGGTGGCTCACGAGGACCTGAAGGTTGTCCGGGTTGGCGTGCGCGCCCTCGGGGGAGGCGTCGAGCAGGTCCTCGGGGTGGTCGGCGAAGTGCTGGTCGATCGGGTGGCTTCGCAGCACGAGGACTGCGGCGGAGGGGCCCTGGCGGCGGCCGGCGCGGCCCGCTTGTTGGGCGACGCTCGCGATCGTGCCGGGATAGCCGGCGAGCACGCACGCGTCGAGGCTGCCGATGTCGATGCCGAGCTCGAGCGCGTTCGTCGAGACGACGCCGAGGATGCGGCCCTCGCGCAGGCCGCGCTCGATCGAGCGGCGGTCCTTGGGCAGCATGCCGCCGCGGGCGACCGCGTGATGACGTACCGCGGCGGGGTCGGAGCGGAAGACGTCTTTCAGGTACTTGCCGAGGACCTCCGTCGTCACCCGCGAGCCCGCGAAGACGATCGTGTGGACGCCCTCCTCGAGGAAGGCCGTCGCGGCCTGGCGCGTGACGCCGAGGTAGGAGGCGCGCAGGCCCAACTGCGGGTTCACGATCGGCGGGTTGACGAGGAGGAAGTGGCGCTCGCCCTGGGGCGCGCCGGACTTCGTGATCAGCACGGGCTCGCGCTCGAGGATCGTCGAGGCGAACTCCCCCGCGTTTGCGATCGTGGCGCTGGAGGCGACGAACACGGGGTCGCTCCCGTAGAAGCGGCAGATCCGGCGGAGGCGGCGCAGGACGTTGGCGAGGTGGCTCCCGAAGACGCCGCGGTAGTGGTGGAGTTCGTCGATCACGACGATCCGCAGGTTCTCGAACAGCTTCATCCACCGCGCGTGGTGGGGGAGGATCGCCGTGTGGAGCATGTCCGGGTTCGTCAAGACGACGTGCGCGCGGTCGCGCACGACCCGGCGTTCGGCGGGGGGCGTGTCGCCGTCGTAGACGGCGGAGCCGAGCGGGGCCCCGGTGGCCGCCATCAGGTCGATCAGATCGGCGGACTGGTCGCGGGAGAGGGCCTTGGTCGGGAAGAGGTAGACGGCCCGCGCGTCGGGGTCCTTCAGGAT
>DATLLK010000192.1:0-5873 GCA_035537895.1 Planctomycetota bacterium | reverse complement strand
CGGACCTCGTCGAGGACGTTCGCGTCCAGGCGCGCGTCGCCGTGCCCTCGTCGCCGCGGATCGTCGCGATCGGCATGCTCACCCGGGGCGACGTGCGGCGGGCGATGGCCGCGGCGGACGTCGTCGTCACCCACGGCGGGTCCGGCTCCTGCCTCGAGGCCGTGGCGATCGGGCACGTGCCGGTGATCGTCCCTCGTCGCCGAAGTCTCGGGGAGGCGGCCGACGACCACCAGAGCGACCTCGCGAACGAGCTCGCGCGCCGAGGGCTGGCGGTCGTGGCCGAGGATCCGCTCGACCCCGGCCTCTCGCACGCCGTGCTCGAGGCCGCGCGAGTTCGTTCGCGAGGTCGCTCTGGTGGTCGTCGGCCGCCTCCCCGAGGCTCCGGCGACGCGGCACGATCACCGGCACGTGCCCGATCGCTACGGCCTCGAGACAGGAGCCGGACCCGCCATGCGTGACGACGGCGTCCGCCGCGGCCATCTCCCGTCGCACGTCGTCCCGGGTGAGCATGCCGATCGCGACGATCCGCGGCGACGAGGGCACGGCGACGCGCGCCTGGACGCGAACGTCCTCGACGAGGTCCGAGCCCGCGAGGGCCGGGAGCGACCGCAGCAGGCGACCGAACGGACGGTCGCTGGTGCCGGTCAGGACGAGGACGTGGGGGCGGTCTCGTGACATGTCGCTCGCGGGAGGGCGTGGCGGAGGGTCGACCACTGCACGATCGTCCTCCGGGCGAAGGGTCGGACGAGACGGCCCGTGAGCGTCGGCCGGCGGACCGCCGACCGGGGCTCGACGTGCACGTAGGGGATCGCGAGCAGTCGCGCGAGGAAGGCGAAGGGGACCGCGCAGCCCGCGCCGGGACTGACGACGAGGCGCGGAGGGTGGCGCCGGAGCACGCGCCAGGCCTCGACGAGGTTCCAGGCCACGCGCCAATCGCGCTCTCCGTGCGCGATCCGGATCACGCGTGGCGCCACGTGCGGCGGGACGTCGCCGGGCGCGTTCAGGACGAGGCGCCAGCGCAGGTCCTGGAAGTGCGGGAGCCACTCGAGCACCTCCGTCAGGTGCCCGCCGGAGGACGAGACGAAGAGGACGTCGAGGGGCAAGACGACGCGGCTCACGCGGCGGCTCCCGCGCGAAATGCCCGGACGACCGACGCGTACCACGCGGCGAACCGGGGAACGACGACTCGGGGCGTGAACCGGGCTTCGTACAGCCCGCGGGCGGCCGTCGACGTCGGTGCGCGGGCGGCCGGGACCATCGTCTCGAGCAGGGCTGCTGCGGCGGCCTCCGGGTCGGCGAAGTCCACCCAGAGGCCGGCGCGTGCCTCCTCGAGCGGGCCCCAGGGCGTCTCCCGGCTCGCGACGACGGGACATCCCTCGCGCAGGGCCTCCAGCACGACCATGCCGAAATTCTCGTACAGGCTCGGGAGCGCGAGCGCCGCGGCGTCGGTCAGCATCCGGCGCAGAGCGGCCCGATCGAGGAGGCCCGTCACGTCGAGGCGGTCCGCGATGCCCAGCCGCCGCGCGTGCTCGCCGAGTCGATCGGCCTCTGCCCGGGGGCCGGCCCCCGCGATCCCGAGCCGGGCGGTCGGGTGCCGGCGGGCCACGACGGCGAACGCCTCGAGCAGGCGGTCGAGCCCCTTGATCGGGTGGAGGCGTCCCACGGCGACGACGTAGGGCGGCGAAGACGTCGTCAGGGCCGGGAGCGGCGGCTCGTCTCCGACCGTCCACGGGATCTCCGTCGTGCGCCCGGCGGGGACGCCCACGCGGTCGATCGCCTCCGCTTCCGACGCGCGCGTCACGTGGATCGCGTCGAGCCGGTGGAGGAGCGGCACGTCCAGCCGTCGGTGCCAGAGCGCCTTCGGCCCTCGGAGCGGGTGGCGCAGCCGCCAGTCGAGCGTGCCGTGCATCGAGGCGACGACCGGTCCGGCCCAGCGTCGGGGCCAGAAGGCGGACCAGGGTGTCAGCGTCGCGATGCCGTGCACGTGGAGGACGCCGTCCGGCGGCTCCCGCGGCGGAAGGCGCAGCATGGGGCCGAAGGGGACGGGGCGCCCGGGGCATTCGACGACCGGCACCCCGTCGAGGGACCGGCCGTGCCCGGCGGGGACGGCGATCGTGGCGGGCAGCCCGGCGGCGCACATCGCGCGCACGAGCTCGACCACCGCGGTCACGGGGCCGCCACGCGCGGGATCGAGGCTCGGCAGGACGTGCAGAACGCGAAAGGGGGCCCCGGCTTCGCCGGAGCCCCCTTCAGACGTCGCGCGGTCCGTGGGAGCGCGCCTTAGAGCGTGAACGAGGCGCCCAGCGTGATGCGGTGATCGGTGTAGTCGATCCCGTTCTCGTCGGCGCGCTGGGTGCGGTACTGGTAGCCGAAGTCGATGCCCCAGTGGCAGCCGATGTTGCGGTGGATGAACGCGTCGAAGAACCACAGGTCGTAGTCCTTCGTGCTGTTCAGCGTGGGGTCCTGGACGTCGCCCATCTGGAGGCCCGTGCTCACGGTGAACACCCAGAACGGGGCGATCGTGTGCGTCCCGCGCAGGTAGATGAGGTCCGTGATCTCGGACTCGGCGCCGAACGTGGGCTGGAAGGAGTGGTTCCACCCGGCCGCGAACGTCGTGCGCGCCGTCGCGTCCCAGATGACGCCGATGTCCGTGAGGATCGACTCGTTGGTCTCGCCGTCCTCGGACCACGTGTAGCCGACGGCGCCGACCACGCCGAACTTCGCGCGCGGGCGCCACGAGAAGGTGGCCCCGCCCTCGTAGATCCACGGGTCGTCGTACAGCTCGTTCTCGGTGTAGTCGAAGTAGCGGACCCCGGCGAACGCGCCGAGCGAGAAGCACTCGGACAGGTAGTAGTCGAAGCGGCCGCGCAGGCCGTGCGCCCAGTAGTCGTAGTGCTCGTTCACCTCGTCGAGCCCGATGTAGGTCTCGATGTCGTAGCGCACCTCGGCGTTCCACTTCGGCGTGTGGTAGCCGGCGCGGAGCTCGAGGTCGTTGATGATGTAGTCCTCGCGCTCCTGCTCGAGCACCACGAACTGGTCGTCGCGCACGATGATGGGGTCGTCGGAGTACGAGAACCGGTCGCTCGCGCCGAAGTACCAGCCGCAGCCCTGGTTGTAGCCCACGTCGATGATGGCGTTCGCGCCGAGGAAGTTCTCCTCGTCGTGCTCCAGGTACGCGCTGTACGTGGCGGCCACGGTCGCGAGCGCCGCCCACCCGCCGCACTGGCGGCGCAGCGTCACGCCGACCGACGTGTTGGAGATCCAGTCGTCTTCCTCGTCGTCCTCCGACAGGAAGATGTTGGTGTCGTACGTGATGGTCTCGGCGGCGAAGACGGTCCACCACCGGTCGCGCCACATGTGCTGGCCCGTCCAGGGGATGAGGTAGCGGCCCTGCGGGTCGTACATCGGGGTGATGTACTCCGGGATCCCGGTGAACGCCCGCGAGCTCGTGAGGATGCGCTCGTTCTGCGTGGGCACGATCATCGTGCTGTCCGTGGGCGGCGGGGGCGCCACGGGCTGCAGGCCCTTGACGCTGCCCGGTTCGACGGGAGGCGTCGCGGGAGCGCCGGGCGGCGGCGGAAGGGCTTCGCCCGGAGGCGCGTCCGCCGCCAGGGCGGGTGCAGCGAGAACCGCGAGCAGACTCGCGGCGACGATCCAGTGACTACGGCCCATTTCTCCCTCCCCAACGAGACTCGGTGCCCAACCTGACCTTGTCCTGTCCCTATCTCACCCGACCCAGGCTCGATCGACGCGCCTCATCCGACCCAACCTACGCCACCACTCGGGAACCGACTCGGGAACCGCGCCTAGTTTCCGTCCGGGAACGCGATCGGGACACCGACGGGAATGTCGAACGGGTCGAAGCCGCTGACCTCCGGTGTGTCCGGGATCTTGTGCGGGCTGTACCCGGTCGGCCACCCGTACAGGTCGCCTCCCGTGACGAGCGTCACGACGTCGCCCGGAGACATCGGAGGCCGCATCGGGTAGGACCCGTTGCCGAAGCAGATCGAGGCGCATCCGCACCACTGCTCGATCCGGTAGCCGCGGACGGACGTCTCCCAGGAGACGCGCGCCACGCTGCTCGCCGGCAGGACGAGGATCGCCCCGCCCTGGATGAGGACGTTGGCCGGACCCCGCACGAACGTGGGGTGGTTCAGCCACAGTCCGCCGCAGTCGTTCATGGGCGTCCAGCAGCAGCCATCCTTCGACGTCGCCGTACCGCAACCCGTGCAGTACACGTCGACGGGCTTGGGCGGGAGCGGATCGCTCCCTCCGAAGGCGACGGCGGCGCCCAGTCCGAGGACCAGGGCCAACGGAGCGAGCCACAGAGCGGTCCGGCGCATACCGACGCTCCCTTCCCCCCGACGAAGGTCAGTCGGGGAACTACCCTTCCGGTGCAGCCGACGGGATTGTCCCATCCTCCCGGTATCGGTCAAGGCATCTGCGGGACTTTGGGGAATCGACGCCGCCTCAGCGGTCGACTCGCTCCGACCCCCGGGGGATGTTCCGTTCCCGTTCGCCCCTGTCGTGTCCAAAACGACCCCAACGCCTGCCGTCGCAGAGGCTTACGAACTGGGATGCCGTTCCGAGGTCGCGAGATAGGCCTCGAGGACCTCGAGCGTCGGCCCGTCACGCCGAATCCGGCCCTCCGCGAGCCACACGGTGCGCGAGGCGAGGTTCCGGACCGTCGCGGGGTCGTGGCTCGCGAGCACGACCGCGCCTCCGCCCTCGACGCGCCGGCGCAGCGCCGTCTCGACGGTCGCCCGGAAGCGCGCGTCGGCAGCCGCCAGCGCCTCGTCGCCGAGGAGGACCGCCTGCGGGAAGTCGAGGGCCAGGGCGAACGCAAGGCGAACACGCATGCCGTCGCTGAAGTATCGAACGGGGACGTCCGCGGCCTCCGTGAGGTCGGCGAAGGCCAGCAGGTCGGGGATGCGGGGCTGCATGTGGCGGCGTCGGATGCCCTGGAAGGCGCCCGACAGGATCGCGTTCTCCCGGGCCGAGAGATCGGGGTGGAAGGACGCCGCGGCCCCGAGCATCCCCACGACCGGCGTCCGGATCGACACCTCGCCGCCCGTCGGGACGAGCACGCCCATCAGGAGTCGGAGGAGCGTCGTCTTGCCCGCGCCGTTGCTGCCGACCACGGCGACGCACTCTCCGCGCGCGACGTCGAGGGAGACCCCCGCGAGGGCCTCGACCGTCCGCCAGCCCCGCCGGTTCCCCGCCGCGTGGGACACCTCCCGCGTGCGGTAGTGCTTGGTCAGCGCCTGGGCGCGCAGCGCGAGGTCCTCGGGCAGGCTCACAGCAGGTCCCCGAAGCGGGGCTCGAGCCGGCGGAAGACGGCGGCCGAGACCGCGAGAAGGCCCGCGCCGACGACCCACGAGACCGCGAGGAGGGGCAGGTCGACGGGCCCGCCGATCCACGCGGCGCGGTGAGCCTCGAGCGCGCCGGTCAGGGGGTTCGCCGCGACGACCGCATGCACGATCCCCGTCAGCGCCGTCAGCGGGTAGAGCACCGGCGACGCGAGGAAGAGGAGTCGCGTCGCGTAGGGGGCCGCGTGCTGGACGTCCCGCAGGACCACGGTCAGCGCCGAGAGGAGCAGGGCGGCAGCGAGCGAGAGGAAGAGCAGCGGGGCGAAGGCCACCGGCCACCAGAGCAGGTGGAGGCCCGGCGTGTGACCCATCACCACGAGCATCCCGAGGAGCACGACGGATCCGGCGAGGAAGTCCACGAACCCGGTGAGGACGGCCGTCACCGGGAGCACGGCCCGCGGGAAGGCCACCTGCGAGAGGATCCAGGAGTTGCCGAGCACGCTGCCGACGCCGGACGTCGCCGCCCGCGCGAAGAACTGCCACGGGAGGAGCCCCGCGTAGAGG
>DATLLK010000191.1:0-4018 GCA_035537895.1 Planctomycetota bacterium | reverse complement strand
GCGGTCGGGTCGTTGAAGCGGAAGTGCAGGGAGAGCAGGGTGGTCTTCCCCGATCCGGTGCGCCCCGCGATCCCCACCCGCGAACCCGCGGGGACGTGAAACGTGACGTCCTCGAGGAGGGGCGTCCCCGGGGCGAACCCGAAGGAGACCGAGCGGAACGCGATCTCGCCCCGGGCGCGCTCGAGCGGCCTCGCCCCGGGACGGTCCTCCGCCTCGGGCTTCTCGTCGAGCAGCGCGAACGTCCGCTCCGCCCCCGCCATCGCCCGCTGCAGGTCGGCGACTTTCGTGCCGACCTCGCGCAGGGGCCCGAGGAGCTGGCCGAGGTAGCCGACCACGAGCAGGAGGTCGCCGAGCGTCAGGGCACCCGCGCGGACCTGGTTCGCCCCGACGTAGAGCACGGCGGCCGACAGGAGGCCGACGGTCAGGCCCACGAGCAGGTCGAAGCCTCCGTGGGAGGAGACGGCGGCGACGTTCGCGTCGAGGCCGCGGCGGGCCTCGTCCTGGAAGCGCCGCCGCTCGCGCTCCTCCTGGCCGAAGGCCTTGACCACGCGCATCGCGGCGAGCGTCTCCGTCACGACGGTCATCGCCGAGGTCTCGCGCTCCTTCGCCTCGCGCCAGCGCGCGCGAAGGCGGGCGCGGTAGATGCGCGTGAGCAGGAACATCACGGGGGCACCGACGAGCGCGATCAGGACGAGCGTCGAGTCGATGCGCCACGTGACCCAGACGAGCACGACGATGCGGAGGACAACCGTCACGATCCGCACGAGGCCCTGCACGAGCACGGCCTCGATCGCGGAGGCGTCGCTCTGGACGCGGTACACGGACTGCGCCGTCCCGCCCGCGTCATGGAAGGCGAGCGACAGGCGCTGGAGGTGTCCGAACAGCCGCGCGCGAAGGTCGAGCACGAGGCGCTCGCCGACCCAGGTCCGGTAGATCCAGGCGACCATCTCCTGGGCCTGGACGAGCACCGTCACGAGGACGACGCCTACGGCGGCGACCATGAGGAGCGCGTTGGGCGCCTCCCAGGCATCCGGCAGCACCGCCGCGAGCCAGCCCGGCGGCGGGCGCGTGCCGAGCACGCAGTCGACGGTGACCTGGAGCGGCACGGGGACGAGCAGGGCGATCGGCGTCGCCAGCAGTTGCACGAGGAACAGGCCCAGGAGGTGCGGCCAGTGCGGAGCCGCCTCGCGCAGGAGGCGCCGATAGAGCGCCGCGTCGGTGTAGCGGCGCGCGGAGTGGGGCGTTTCGGGGGGCACGTGTGCCATCAGCGTAACGGGGACTGATCGGAGGGTGGCGCAGGGCAAGCCGACGGCCTCCGCTACGATGTCGCGCGAACGCCTGGTCGACCGGGAGTCCTTCCATGACGAGCTTCCTGCACTACCTCGTGGGAGAGGAGGCCTCGCGGCGTCGCCGGGTCGACCTCCAGGCGCGCCGGCGCGATCGGGGGCTCGATCGCCGCGTCGAGGAGTTGGAGGTCGACCTGGGACAGATGGCGCTCTTCGTGCGCACGCTCTTCCGGTTGCTGTGCGAGAAGGGGACGATCCAGCGGGCCGAGTTCCTCGAGGCCGCCCGCGCCATCGACGCGCAGGACGGCAGCGTGGACGGGAAGTACACGGGGCAGGTCGACGCTCCGTAGCGAACCGACGGGAGCCGAGCATGCGGCGTGTTCTCGCGATCCTCGCGCTGGTCGTCGCTGCGGGCGGCGTGGGTCGCGCGGCTCCGTCGCCGGATCCGGCGCCGCCGACGTGCCGCATCTACGGCGAAGTCCTGCTCGACGGCCGACCGGTGGTCGCCACGGTCGACGTGCGCCTGCGACTGCACAACCCGAGGCACCCCCACGGCTTCCACTGGACGTCGGAGGCACGCGATCGGCTCCTGCTGGCCCCGCGCCTCGAGGAGGCGCCGGTCGCGACGATCCGGAGCGGGGCCGACGGACGGTTCGACGCGTCGGGCCTCGCGCCCGGCCGGTACTGGGTGCTCGCGAAGGCGGAGACCGGCGCGTGGGCGGGTCTCCACGTTCCGCTCCACGTACAGGGCCAGCACGAGCGCGTCGCGCTCGATCTGCAGGCCGGCACCGAGCGTCTCGCAGGTCGCCTCGTCCGCAAGGACGGCACGCCCCTGCGCGGCTTCGTGGGCGCCGGCCCTACGCCGGACTTGGGGCCGGATCGCGACGAGGTTCGTTTCGCAACGTACCGCTGGGTGGCCACGGACACGGAGGGCCGCTTCGCCATCGACGGCCTGCCACGTGGGGAGACCCACGTCACGGTTCTGTGGCCCGGTCGGCTTCGCCAGCCCATGGATACGCTGCTGTTGCCCCACGCCGGCGAGTACGAAGCGACCGTGGGCGCGGTCGAGGCTCCGATCGCGGGTCGCATCACGGACATTGAGACGGACGAGCCGGTAGAGGGGGCGTCGGTCGTCTGGATCGCGTACACGATGGGCGGCACCGCGTGCGGCATCGAGACCACCGCGGCGGACGGAACGTACAGCCTCCCCTCCGCGCTCCACATCGACTCGATCCACGTGCGCAAGCAGGGCTACGCCGAGCGCTACCTCGACGAATTGGAGAGTGTGGGGCGCGGCACCACCCGGATCCGGCGCGGCGTGCGTATCACGGGACGCGTGGTCACGACCGATGGCGGCTCGCCCGGCGCGGGGATCCTCGTCGAGCGCCGCGGCCGTTCGGGCTTTTACCAATACCAGTGGACGCACGCAGTCACCGATGCCGAGGGGCGCTTCGCGATCGAGGACCAGGCGCCGGGGGACGGACCGATCTACGCGCGAGGCGCAGGTTGGGTGCCGCAGGGGCTCACGGCCCGCGGCCCCTTCGACGATCGCGACGAACTGCCCCGTACGGATCCGTTCGCGTGGTTCGTAGGAACCGGGCGCGGGGCCGATCTCACCCTGACCGTGGAACGCGGCGCGGCGATCCACGGGCGGGTCGTCGACCACGAAGACCGGCCCGTACCCGGAGTCCCGCTGATCGTCGAGGACTCGGAGGACCCCGCCTACGAGTGGGAAGGGCACGGGGTGCCGCCGGTCGCCGCGAGCGGGCCCGACGGTGCGTTCCGCATCGACGGGCTCCTCGCCGACGGCGAGTACGAGTTGAGTGCGCACCCTCCAGGCGGCGCGCCGGTCGAAGCGAAGACGGTCGCCCGCGCACCTGGAACCGCGGCGGAGCCCCTCGTTCTCCGCCTGCCGCAACCGCACTGGGTTCTTGTGCGCGTGGTGGACGCGAAGACCGGGCAGTCGGTCGTGGGCGCGCGGGTGCAGTTGATGCTCGACCGCCGGGACGACCGCACGTGGCGCACGGACGGGAAGGGCCTCGCGCGCGTCGGACCCGTCGGACCCGTCGGGGGTGACGTGGACGTCGAGGCTCGCGGCTACATCGATGCGAACCAGCGCCCGGTTCCCGTCGCCACCCGCGAGGGCGCTGCGGTGACGATTGCGATTCACCCAGCGCTCACGATCGAGGGGCGCGTCACCTGGGAGGACGGGTCGCCGGCGCCCGAGGCGGTCGTCTACGTCGCCAACCTGGGCGACGACGTCTGGAAGACGTACCGCGGCAGGACGTCGTGCGATCCGAGGGGCCGGTTCGTCGCCGAGGAGGTCTACGACGGCGAGTTCTACCGCGTCGCAGCGGTCGCCTGGCGCGGCAAGGAGCGGTTCGCCGCCACGGTCGTGCTCCCGGGCGGGGCCCGCGACGCAGCGCTTGAACTCGAGGCGGAGCCCGAGCCGGCGCCCGAACCGGCTCCGGCCATCGGTCCAGCGGAAGAGCGACCCGTCCTCGCGCGGCTGCGGGTGGTGGATGCGCGCGGCCGACCGGTTCCGCACGCCCGAGTCTCCGGCGGAGGCGCGTCGTCCGAGGTGAAGGACGGCGAGATCCGTTTCGAGCAGCCACCCGATCTGGCGGCCCACCCGATGCGCATCTCGAACGCGACTGCCGAGGACGGCGTTCCGCTGCCCGTCGGGCCCCTCCGCCTTTACGCGTGGCCTGTGAACGCAGGGGACCCGCCCG
>DATLLK010000190.1:0-2560 GCA_035537895.1 Planctomycetota bacterium | reverse complement strand
ACATGGGGGAGGGCGGGCCGATCAACACGTCGGTCGAGGGGATCGAGATCGGCAGCCACTTCCCCAAGACCGCCCAGGTCATGGACGACGTCTGCCTCGTCCGCAGCGTCACGACGCGCGAGGGCAACCACGACCGCGGGCGCTACCTGATGCACACGGGGTACGTCCCCAACCCGACCGTGAGCCACCCGGGCATCGGCTCCTACGTCGCCGCGGAGATCGGGGACCGCGACGGCGTGCTGCCCAACTTCGTGAGCATCGGCGGGAGCCAGGGTGCCGGCTTCCTCGGCGTCGAGTGGGACCCCTTCACGGTCGACAACGCCGCGGCCCCGGTCGCGAACCTCGCTGCGCCTGCGGGGATCGACCGCCGCCGGCGCGACACGCGGTTGGATCTCCTCGAGCGGCTGAACGGCGAGTTCGAGCAGGAGCGGGGCGACGAGGCCGTCGCGCCCCACCGCAACATGTTCGAGCGCGCCAAGCGCCTGATGGACACGTCCAAGAACCGGGCGTTCGACGTCTCGGAGGAGCCGGAGTCGATCCAGAAGCTCTACGGCGAGACCACGTTCGGGAAGGGCTGCATCGTGGCCCGCCGCCTCCTCGAGACGGGCGTCAAGGTCGTCGAGGTGATCCAGGGCGGCTGGGACACGCACAACAACGAGCACGCCGCCGTGAAGGCGCTGGCGGAGGCGCTCGACCCGGGCTTCTCCGGGCTCATCAAGGACCTGCGCGACCGCGGGCTCCTCGACACGACGCTCGTGTACTGGTTCACGGAGTTCGGCCGCACGCCCCGCCTCGGCGAGGGCGGCAACGGCGAGGGCGGTCGCGGGCACTACCCGCAGGCCTTCTCCGTGGCGCTCGCGGGCGGCGGCGTCCGCGGCGGCCGCGTGATCGGGGCGACGGACGCCGACGGCGTCGCGGTCGCGGAGCGGCCCGTCGCCGTCCAGGAGCTGCACGCGTCGCTCTGCCACGCGACCGGGATCGACCAGGACAAGGTGCGCTTCGCCGGGCGCCGGCCGATCCGGATCGTGGACCAGCCCGAGGGCCAGCGTTTCGCCCCCATCATGGAAATCTTCAGTTAGCGATCTTCGGAGCGGTCGCCCGCGTGGTTCGTGAGCAGCGCGTAGCGCCCGTACCGGGCGACCTCGACGACCGTGCTCCCCCGCAGTCGGAGCCGCACGTCGTTGTGGGGGTTCGTCACCTTCGCGCGCACGAGCAGCCATCGGCGCTCCGGCGCGTCCCACCAGGCGGGCAGCTCGTCGAGCGGGCGGAAGCCGTCGCGCGCGTACTCCTCGGGCGGTCGCATCGAAAGGCGCGCCTCGTAGCCGAAGAAGCGCACCGGCTCGCCGAGGTAGAAGGGGACGAGCCCCCAGTCGCCGTCCTTGTGGAGCGCGACGCCGACGGCTTCCCCGGGCGCGCGCAGGCGCTGGAGGACCTCCACGATCGGCCGGTGGGCGCCCACGCGGGCGCTCCAGGTCGTCACGGTCGCCGAAACCCCTACGAGCAGCGCCAGGGCGACGACCCACGCCGCGCGCGGCCGCCACCAGAGGACCGCCCCCGCGGCGGCGAACGCCGCGACGACGGCCGCGAGGTGCGTCGCCAGCGTGGGCGCCGCGCCGGGGACGACGAGCGGCGCCAAGGGCAGGGCCACCACCACGAGGGCCGTGATCGCCGTCGCGATCCCGAGGTGGAGGGAGAAGCGGCGCGTCGCCGCGTCGGACGCGGCGCCCGCGCGCGGTGCGCCCAGGACGACGAGCGCGGCCACCCACGGGACGGCGGGCGAAGCGTAGGCGAGGAGGCGCGCCGCCGAGAACGTGTAGAAGACGGGCGTCGCGAGCGCCATCGCGAGGAGGGGCACCAACGGCCCGCGCCGCCCGCCGTCGCGGGCGAGCGCGGTCACCGCGCCGAGCGCGCCGCCGATCCAGGGCGCCGTCCCCAGGAGCACCGGCGCCCACACCACGAGCGGGCCGTGCTCGGCGTGGAACTCCGCCGCCGACGCGAAGCCGCCGGCAAGGCGACGCGAGAGGTACTCGGAGAGCAGTCCCGGGAGGCGCGCGTCGACCGCGAGGTACCAGGGCACCGCGACCGCCGCGAGCACGAGGAGCCCCAGCGGGTGGATGCGCGGTCGCTGGAGGCGGGCCTCCCGTCGGACCGCGGCCGCCGCGAGCGCGCCGACGAGCGGCGTCACGAGGACGGCCGGCCCCTTGACGAGCATCCCGACGCCGAGCGCCGCGTGCAGCGCGAGCGTCCAGCGGAGCGCGGGGCGGCCGTCCGCGCGGACGGCCTCGAGGACCGCCGCGCCCGCGACCGTGGAGGCGAGCACGAGCCACGCGTCCGTGCTCACGGTGAACGCCTGCGCGACGAAGGCTGGCATCGTCCCGAGCACCACGACGGCGCTCGTGGCGCGCGGCGCGCATTCCCGGGTTGCTGGCGGGCGTGCTCACGTTGCTCGTGATCCGGGGCGTCGTCTACCGCCACGCTCCCGACGCCGCGCCGCGCGGCACGAACGCCGTCGTGGTGCTCGGGACGATGCCGGCCTTCGTCGCGCAGGCGTTCACCGTGA
>DATLLK010000189.1:0-2160 GCA_035537895.1 Planctomycetota bacterium | reverse complement strand
AGAAGCAGCACACGCTGGTCGTCGACGACGAGCTCGACCTCGACTGGGAGCAGGTCCCCGACGACCTCGTCGACAAGTCGGACGCGACGCCTGACGACTTCGGCCGCATCGCCGCGATGACCGCGAAGCAGGTCATCCAGCTGGGGATCCGCGAGGCCGCGCGCGCGATGATGTACGAGGAGTACGTCGACCGCCAGGGCGAGGTCGTGACCGGCATCGTCCAGCAGGCGGGCGACCGCAACAACGTGCTCGTCGACCTCGGCAAGGTCGAGGCGCTCCTGCCCCGCTCCGAGCAGGTCGACGGCGAGCGCTACGAGCAGGGCTCGCGCATCAAGGCCGTGATCATCGAGGTGCGCTCGGGGACGAAGGGCCCGCAGGTGATCCTCTCCCGCCGCGCGCCGCAGCTGATCGAGGCGCTGTTCGAGCTCGAGGTTCCCGAGATCGCGGACGGGCTCGTCGAGATCCGCGGCGTCGCCCGCGAGCCGGGCTACCGCTCGAAGATCGCGGTCGAGTCGCACGTCCAGGGCGTCGACCCGGTCGGCGCCTGCGTCGGCCCGCGCGGCTCGCGCGTCCGCATGGTCGTCTCGGAGCTCCGCGGCGAGAAGATCGACATCATCCCGTGGAACACGGAGCCCGCGCGGTTCGTCGCGAAGGCGCTCTCGCCCGCGCGCGTGCGCGAGGTCTACATCGACGACGAGAGCCGTGACGCCACGGTCGTCGTCCCCGACGACCAGCTCGCGCTCGCGATCGGCAAGGAGGGCCTCAACGCCCGGCTCGCGGCCCGCCTCACCGGGTGGAAGGTCGACATCAAGTCCGACAGCGAGTTCGCCCAGCAGGAGGCCGAGGCCGCGTTCGCGGGCGAGGACGAGGGCGTCGGCGACTTCTCAGGTCGCTGCGCCGCGCTCCTCTCTAACGGGAAGCGCTGCCCGAACGCCGCGCTACCCGCGTCGCGTTACTGCGGCGTCCCCGCGCACCAGGCGCTCGCCGACGACCCGACGGCCGCCGCCCGCGGCGCCGCGGTGGCGCTCGGCAGTGCCGAGACGGCGGCCGACGAGGAGGTCGAGGCGGAGGGCGGCGGCGTCGCGACCGAGGTTGCGGTGGTCGAGGAGGTCCTCGAGGAGGTCGAGGACGCATTCGCCGCCGGCGCGTTGACCGCCGACGAGGCGGAGGTCGCGGAAGAGGTGGTCGCGGAGGCGGCGGAGGTCGCCGACGAGACGGCAGGCGCCGAGGCAGGCGAGGGGGCCCGCGACGACGCGTGAGCGCCGTGTCCCGATCAGGACGTGTGTGGGGTGCGGACGGCGTGCGCCGAAGGGCGACCTCGTGCGGTTCGCGGGGGTGGACGGCGTGTTGACGCCGGGAGCGGACACGCCTGGGCGCGGCGCATACACCTGCCGCGACGTCGGGTGCTTCGAGCTGGCGGCGAGCCGTCGCGCGTTCGCGCGGACGCTCCGCGCGCCCGTCCGCGTCGAGCCCGAGCTCGCACGTCTCTACACTGAGGGGTCGCATGGCTGACGGACCCAACAAGCCGAACCGCCCTATCCGCCCGCGGGGTGGGGGCCAGGGAGGCAGGCGTCGCCGTGTCGTGATCGAGGGCGGCGCGGCACGCGGGCGCGACGCCCGGGCGGCCCGCGATCGCTCCCAGCAGGCTGCGCCCCGCACGCCGCCGCCGCCACCGCAGACCGGGCCCGTCACGGTCGAGTCGGGCGTCACCGTCAAGGACCTCTCCGGCGCGCTCGGCGTGCCGATGTCCCAGATCATCAAGATCCTCATGGGCCTCGGGCAGATGCGCACCGCGACCCAGTCCCTGTCGGACGAGGAGGTCGAGCTGATCTCCGCCGAGGTCGGTCGCGAGGTGACCGTCAAGCACGCCGCCGACGACGAGGAGCCCGAGATCGTCGAGGACGCCGAGGCCGACCTGACGGCGCGGCCGCCGGTCGTCACGATCATGGGACACGTCGACCACGGCAAGACGACGCTGCTCGACGCGATCCGCTCGACGTCGGTCGTCGACACCGAGGCGGGCGGGATCACGCAGCACATCGGCGCGTACCAGGCGGAGGTCGACGGGCGGAAGCTGACGTTCCTCGACACGCCGGGCCACGAGGCGTTCACCGCGATGCGCGCCCGCGGCGCGAAGGTGACCGACATCGCAGTGCTCGT
>DATLLK010000188.1:0-6913 GCA_035537895.1 Planctomycetota bacterium | reverse complement strand
ACGCGGAAGCGATCGCCGAGGCCGCGAACCGACTGCGCGCCTGGATGCTCGCGGTCGACCCGAAGGACCGCTTGGCCGGAATGGAGGCGCTGTTCCTCCTCGCGCGCATCGTGCAAGGGGGCGGTCCCGACACGAGCCGTGCGATCGCTGTGGCCCACGAGATGCTCCCGACGCTCGAGGCCTCGGCGGCGAAGGCCTGGATCCTGACCGAGCTTCGGCATGGGCCCTACTACACGAACCGCACGGAGCTCGGCGTCCTGGCCGAAGCCCTGGGGCCCACGGCCTACGAGGCGGCGCTCGGAGAACTCGAGGCCTGGGTCGAGCGCACCGAGATCAACGAGGGCACGTCCTCGTGGTGGGCCTTGGTGGCACTGGGCCACCAGGACCGGGCCGACGCCGCGAAGGCGCGTCGGGAAGCGCGCGAGAAGGCGGCGGCGAAGTGAACGATCGGTGTCGGGTGATGTTCGCGCAACTTCGGCCGACCGGCGCGGCGCCCCTCATCGATCGAACGTGACCGTGATGACCTGGCCGTCCCGCTCGAGGGCCTGCGCCTCGGTGCCGGCGCGCGTGCCGTCCCACAGGTCCACGCTCGCGCGATAGTCGCCCCGGGGCACGGGCCAGAAGGTGGCCTCGCCGTCGACCGACGGGCCGACGGTCCAGCCGTCGAGCAGCGCCCGGGACGGGACGCGCTCGAAGCGAGCCCATTGGAAGGGCAGCCGGCGCCCGACCGCGTCCACGGCCCGGACGACCAGCGTCCACGCCCGGTCGGCGGGGAGGTCGAAGACGAGGTCGGATCCGTCCTTGGGGGCGGCCCGTCCCTCGACGAGCGTCGCGTACGGCGTCTCCACCTCGATCGGCGCCTCCCACAGCGCTGTCGGAAGGGCCAGGGAGAAACGCCCCGCCGCGTCGACCCGGGAGATGAGGTCCTCCTCCTTCTTCGGCGCGCGGGCGCGCACCATCACCATCCCCCAGACGGGCGTGGCGCTCCCGTGGTAGATGCACGCGCCTCGGACGACGCGGGCGTCCTCGAGGACGATCTCGGCCGGCGGCCCCCGCCAGGGCCCGCGCACCTCGAGCGTCGCGGGCTCGCGCACCACGAAGGGTTTCGCCCGGACCTCGTACCGACCGTCGGCGAGCGCGAAGTTGACCCCCTCCTCCGACGTGGGCATGCGCTGGTCGTCCTGGGCGGGGCTGTGTCCCTCGCGCGTGAGTCCCACCGAGACCCACAGCACCGGCTCGCCCTTCGGCGAGAGGAGCCGGACCGGGACCGTCCAGCGGGTGGTCAGTCGGACGATGCCCAGGTCGAGAGGACCGTCTCCGGCCGGGATTGGCCCCGGGACGTTCGCCGAGAGCGAACGCTCCGTGTCCCACGCGCTCAGCCGGATCGACGCGCTGGCGTCCGCAGGAAGCGCGAGTCCTTCGAATCGGAAGGACCCGTCGGGGGCGAGCGTCCGCTGCTCCCTTGCGTTGATCGAGCTCGCGGAGAGCACGCCAGCGAGCGGGACGCCCGCCTCGTCCACGGCGCGGCCCACGATCGCGCGACCGCGCCCGGGGCGCGCGAGGAACGGACCCTCGTCTGCGGGCGCGAGCGACAGGTGGAACTGCGCCGACGTCGCGTGTCCCACCGCGACGGCGTGTACGGAGCGGCTTCCGACCCCGCCTTCGACTCGCGTGCGCCCAAGGGCGTCGGTCGGCGGGGCACACTCCTCCTCGCGTGCATCGAGAATGCGGGCGCCCGCGATGGGGCGGCCGTCGGCGTCGACGACCTTCAACGCGAGTTCGGCGCGGGGAAACAGGGGGACGCGCAGCACGAACGGTTCGGGGCCGTCCTGCGGCACTTCGAAGGACAGCCCGTCCATCGAGACGAGCCGCCCGCGATCGGCGGTGGCCCGGAACCAGACCAGGCCCGCCTTCTGCGACACCGTGAACCACGCCTCGTTCGGCGCGGTGCGATGCTGCGGGAGGTCCGTTCGGACCCGGCCCTCCGCGCCCCTCGCGTACGTCCAAACGTCGAACGCGGCGTCCGGGGCGGGCCGATCGGGCGGGCCGACGCCCACGAGGTGAAGACGCCGCGCGCCGGCTTGCGGGGCCGGCGGCGGCTCGAACGCGACCGTCGACGCGGTCGCCGGTCGCGACGAGAGGTCCGCCGAGGTCCCGCGGTCCGCCTCGTCGGGGGCGCCGGACGATCCCACGTCCGGTGCGGAGGAGTCGCCGGCTCCGGCGAGCCACCACGCGGCCAGCGCCGCCACGACCAGGGCCACGAGAAGCCCGAACCGTCTCATGGTGTCGCCCCGACGCTCGAGGCGGCCGCGCGCATGAACGGGTAGCCGGTCACCTCCGGGGCGACGAACTCGTGCGGTGCAGGGTCACGACCGGTCGACATCCCGCGTCCTCCACCGACGGTGCCTGGCGATCTTCGCGCCGATCCTCGGACGCGGCCCGGGACCGGGACCTTCCGCGGGCGACTCGCCCGGCCCCCGGTCGCGCGCGCGAACCGCGGCGTGTCGGTCGACGAAGTTGCACGAATATTAGCTGACACCCGTCCGTCGGGTTCGCGTCAGTCGGGGTCGGCGAGCAGCCAGGCGCGGGGGACGTCCCAGAGGTGGACGACCCGCCAGACGGGCGACTCGGGGCTCGCGGCCGCGCGCCAGGCGAGGAACCGCTGGGCGTCGTCCTCGGTGCGGAGCAGATGGTGCTCGTTCAAGGCCGGAAGGAAGGGCGCGGCTGCCGCACGGTCGTCCCACGTGGCGCCGCCGTTCGGGTTGGAGCCGTGGAACCCGTAGTTCATGAGGCCCGAGAGATCGCCGGCGTCGCCGACGTCCCAGCCGAGAGAAACCCATCCGCTGGGCGCGGCTTCGATCGACTCCAGCCGCGCGGCCGGCATCTGCCGCTGCCGCGAGAGGACCATCGCCTCCGTGGGGAAGACGGCGCGCACGCCCACGGCGACGAGCGTCCCGGGGTGCTCCGCGAACTCCTCGCGCGCGAGCAGCGCGCGCACCGCCTCGATCCGCAGGCTCCCGTAGCCGACCGCGAGGTCGCTCGACGCGCTCACCATCGCGTCGAGCCACTCGGGGCTCGCGCTGGGCCACACGGAGGGGTCGAGCGAGAGCGGGCGCGCGACGTCGGTCCGCAGGAGGAACTGGTCGCGCCGCTCCGCGTCCCAGTCGGAGGGCGGAGTTCCGCAGTCCTCGCGAAGGTCCAGCCCGAGCACGAGGAGGGGGCGTGCGGCGGCCATCCGGGGAGGGTACCGCGAGACGGGTGATCGTCGCGTCGTGGCCTGAGGCTCAGCGGACCTGGGTCTGCCTGTCGTCCGCCTGGGGACCACGCACGACGGGGCTCGCGCGCTCGGAGAGCTCGATCACGAGGCCCTGGACGCCGTCGGGGATGTCGACCTCGCCCCACTCGTAGCGGAGCCAGCGAACGCCCTTGCCCTTGCCCTTGCGCGGCAGACTCAACTCCAGCTTCAGCCTTCGCGGCTCCCCCTTCTGGGTGGAGAGGAGTGCCTCCCCGCGTACGTCGGTCGCCATCGTCGTGACCTCGAGGAGGAGGTCCGGATCCGTGTGCGCTGGCACACTCCCCCTCAACGACTCGATCGACACCTCGACTCCCGCGATCGGGTCTCCACTCTTCGCGTCCACGACCCGGACCGCGACCTCCCGGAGGGGCGCCATGCGGATCGGCGCGAACGGGGGCTCGACGCCGAGTTCCAGCCTGGCGGTCACAGCCCCGGCCATCCCTCGTGTGCGCGCCCGCACGTGACAACCGCCGGGCGGGAGAGCGCGAAGGAGGAAGTCGCCGAACTCCTCGCCGCACGAGACGCGCAGCGGCCCGGAGCCGTCGGGAGCGAAGACCTCGAGGACGGGGAATCGCGCGCGGTCGCCCCCGGGGACGGTGACGACGCCGCGAACGTCGACGCCCGCGATGAGCCGCAGCGGCGGAGCGTGCGTCAGCTGCCCCTCGATGACCGCCACCTCGCCGACCGCCCACCCGATCCCCTCCGCCATGGCCGTGAGCTCCACCGTCCGACCCGTCGGCGCGGACCCGCCGCGCACGCCGACGAGCCGGTAGCGCCCTTCCGCGTCGGTGCGGGCCTCCGGTCCGTCCTCGATGCTCACGCGCGCTCCGGCGACGGGTCGTCCCAGGGCGCCCACGACGACGCCGTCGGCGGAGGCTGCCTGCTCCCGGATCTTCAGTGTCACGGGGGGCATCTCGGTGACGCCGACCGCAGGAACGGGGATCTCCATCGCTTCGGACCACGCGCCCCACGGGCCCACGGCCTCGAGCGTCGCCTTCCCCTCGGGCACGACGCCGTCGAATCGGAAGCGCCCCTGCACGTCGGCGATCGTGTCCACCGCGTCGCTTCCGACCGCGTGCGCCAGCACCACGTGCGCACGGGGCATGCCGTTGCCGGCGGCGTCGACGACCTGCCCGCGGACGGCGAGCGGCGCGCGAAGGAAGAGCGTGATCCCGCGCAGCTCGTTCTGCGCGAGCGGCCGCTCGAGGTCTCCGGCCACGGCAGTGCCGTCCGCAGCGAGGCGGCCGTCGCGGCCCGGGTGCAGGATGGCCGGCCGGAAACCCGGGTGCCACGCCTCACACGCGAAGCGCGTCCCCGGGGCGACGTCCACGGTGGCCTGTCCGAACTCGTCGGTCTCGACGTCCACGTGGCCCACGTCCCACGCGCCCTTGGCCGCCGGTCGCAGCGGCAGACGGACCACGGCGCCGGGGATCGGCGCCTTGGTCTCCGCGGCGAGCACCGTGACGCGAACCTGGGCGCCGGTCGCGGCGCCGACCGTCAGTCTCACGTCCGTGTCGAAGGGGATGGCGTCGAAGGCGGCCGAGGCGCCGCGCGGGGGCGTCACGAGCAGATCGACGCCGGGAAGGACGCCGAAGCCGGCGACCTCGAAGCGTCCGTCCTCGCTCGTCAGGGTGGCGAGGCGGGGCACGAACTCGCCGCGGTCACGCTCCCCCATCTCGACGCGCGCCTCCGCGACGGGCTCGCCCGACAGATCGACGATCATGCCCATCGCGCGGTGGCCGGGCTTCAACACGAACCGGACCCATCCGGTGCGCGGCGGCTCGGGCGGGACGAGCACGCGGTCCGTCGCGCCCCGCAGCCACGGCGCGGCGACGCGCACGGCGACGAGGCCCGGCGGGATCCCCTCCAACCGGAAGCGTCCGCGATCGTCGGTCTTCAAGCGCGCGAACCCGTAGGCGACGTCGGTCGTCGGCGGCCATGGGTCGGCGTCCGTGCCGCGCACGAGGTCGGGGTCGAGGGTGGCGACGACGTCCACGCCGGCGATCGGCTCGCGGTCCTCGTCGAAGACCATGCCGTCGATGATGCCGGCGGAGGTGAGGACCACGTCGTCGAGGACCGTGGTCTCCTGGTTCCGGATCGCGACGTCGCCGCGGTCGACGGGCGGCTCGGCCGAAGGCTGGATCCGCACGGCCCAGGTACCGACCGGGACCGACTCGACGACGGCGACGCCGCGGTCGTCCGTCCAGCCGATGCGGGACGTCGGCGTGCCGTTCTCGCGTGAGCCATTGAGGATCACCGGCGCATTGGGGACGGGAGCGAGGTCGGGAGCGCGCAGCACGCGGACCTGCAGCGCGCCAGTCCCCGCCGCCGACGGGGTCCGGGAGGCGCCGAGGCGCGCCGGAAGACCGATCGGCACGACGACGCTCTCGTCCGACGTGGCGCCCTCAGCCGCGTCGTCACCCGCGAGAGCACCCGCGTCGGGAGGCGGACCCGATCGCAGGGTCAACGCGAGCACCGCGCCGGCCGCGCAGGCCACGAGCAGGATCGCGACGTCCCGGGCGGCCTTGCCCATGGCGACAGTCTACTTCCCGGTGCCGGCCCTGGGCTGCTCCTCGAAGCGCGGCGCCACTCTCAAACTGCCCGACTGGAGCACGGCGACGAGTTCCTTCTGCTCCGTCACAAGCACCCGCCCCTCCGCCGCCGGGTCCGGGGACCCGCCGCCGAGCGAGATCATCACGGAATCGCGGAGCGGGCTGTTGACGATCGGGGCGCTGTGGTAGGCGCCGTCGATCAGGATCGCGAAGGGCAGGCCGACGTTCTTGGCCGTCCACGCGGCGAGCGCGTCCTGGTAGGCCGGCTTCACGTCGAAACAGACGCCCCCCTTCGGGTTGAAACGACCGTCCTCGCACGGACGGACGTTCGTCAGGATGTCTCCTCCCAGTCGCTCGGCGGGCTCGCGAGACTCCTCGACGACGACGAAGTCCTCCGGGGAGGATTGCTTCGAGCGTTCGATCGGGACCACGCGATAGCGGGGGTCGAGCGGGGCATATGTCTCCCCCTGCTCTTGCGCCTGCCTCCAGCGCACCACCTCGCGCGCCTTGAACTCGTCGAAGCCCTTCGAGGTCGCCTCGAACACCTCCGTCGTGCCACCCCTCGCGTCGCCCGGTGCCCGCGCCCCCTGCCAGACCTTCTCACGCGCGCGGGTCTCGCCGCGGTCGCCTCCGAACCTGGGAAAGACCGTCAGCACCTGGATTCGGAACTGCAGGTCGCCCTTCGCCTTCACGACGCGCTTCACGCCCTCGGGGTCGACGTTCTTCGGGACGAGGAACTCGAAGCGATCGGGCGGGAGCAGGGACAGCATGTGCTCCTTCACGCCGAAGCGCTCGAGGCGCGCCCGGATGATCCGCGTGGTTTCGAGCAGAACATCCTGGTCTTTCACCTCGGGGGCGATGGATCCCGCACGCCGTGCCGCGGGAACGTCGAGCGCGAACCGGAGGAGCACCGGACGCTCCGTTGCCGCGGGGGACGGAGCGGGAGAGGAAGGGCCGGGAGGAGGGGGCGGCGGCACGTCCGCGCGCACGACGGAAGTCCCGCCCGCCCCAAGGAGAAACATCACGAGGAGAAGGCTCGACATCGTGCGGAGCGGCTCCCGGCGCA
>DATLLK010000187.1:0-4477 GCA_035537895.1 Planctomycetota bacterium | reverse complement strand
GGTCCCCGTCATCCTCGCCCTCCGTGAGGCCCAGGATCACGTCCGGAACGCGAAGGCGAAGTGGAACGACCCCTACTACTGGGCCGCGTGGGTCCTGTGGGGGTTGCCCGACTGACGAGGCGGACATGATCGTGAGTCAGGGCGAGCCCGGGTCGCGTCAGCCCTTCGCGGCCGCGGCGCGCTTGGCGAGCCGTCGCGCGATGAGCGGTCGCGAGAGGTCGCGGAGCGCGTCCTTGCCGACCCAGCGCGGCGCGGGATCGGGAGAGGCGGCGAGGCGCTTCGCCACCGCGATCGACGCCGCGTGGAGCGCCGCGTTGCGCTGGCCGACGGCGCGAAGCGCCCAGTTGACGGCCTTCTTCACGAAGTTGCGGTCGTCGACGGCGCCCTTCTCGATGAGGGCGAGGGCCTTGCGGAAGGGCGCGTCGCCCGACTGCTTGTCGTGGAGCGCGAGGGCGGCGAGGAGCGCGAACCCCGCGCGCTTCTCGAACTCCCCGCGGCGTGCGCACCAGGGCGCGACCTTCTTCCACGCGTGGGGGGAGCGGTCGAAGAGGTGCAGGCAGACCGTGTCGCAGATTCCCCAGTTGTCGAAGGTCTTCACCCAGCGGTCCATCCCGGCCGGCGTCAGGCGGTCCACCTCGCCCGTGAAGGCGGCGAGCATCTGCGCCTCGTAGCGGCCGGTCGCCCAGAGGGCCTCGGCCAGGTCCTGGTCGCGGCCGAGGGACTTCGCGTGCCGCTGCAGCACGCCGACGGGCACCCCGTAGGCGTTGTCGGTGGGGATGGCGTAGCGCGCCAGCCCCGCCCGGAAGGCCGGGGTGCCCGTGCGCTCGAGCCAGGCGAGCACGTCGCGGACGCGCGCGTCGATCGTGGTCATCGGGGCTTGGCGAGGAGCTCGTCGAGGCGCTCGAAGGCGTGGTCCATGCCTTCCTTCATGCCCGTCTTCAAGGCCGCGTCGCGCACCTGCTTCGACGCGTAGAGGACCGTCAGCGTGATCGTGGTGAGGCCGTTCTGCTCCGTGAAGACGACCGTGTTGAGGGTCTCGGGCCACTCGGGGCCCCACGTCTCCGTCGAGACGACGCGCTCGGGCGGAACCACTTCCCTGTAGTCGCCTCGCATGTCCATCTCCGATCCATCGCCCTTGCGCCAGACGTAGTGCCACGAGCCTCCGGGGCGCAGGTCGATCTCGCAGACGGGCATCGACCACCCGGGCGGTCCGAGCAGCCAGTGGGGGACGTGCTTCGGGTTGGTCCACGCGTCGAAGACGAGGCGCCGCGGCGCCTTCACCACGCGCGTGATGACGACCTCCCGGTCGGTCGGCGTCGTGTACGACGTGACGCCGGTCCTACTCTGCTCGATCATCGGGCTTCTCCTTCTCCTGCTCCTTCTCCTGGAGCTGTTTCAGGTACACGTCCAGCCGCGCGTAGCTCGCGTCCCAGAAGCGACGGAACTGCTCGGCCCACTCGACGACGTCCTTCAGCGGCGCGGCCTCGAGCGTCCGAGGACGCCGCTGCGCGTCCCGTCGCCACCGCACGAGCCCCGCGCGCTCGAGCACCGCGAGGTGCTTGCAGACGGCGGGGCCGCTCACGTCGAACGGAGCGGCCAGCTCCTTCACCGTGGCCGGGCCGTCCGTCAGGCGCGCGAGGATCGCGCGGCGCGTCGGGTCCGCGAGCGCGAAGAAGGTGGAGCTGAGATGGTCCGTGGCGGGGCGCATGTCTGGACTGGCCCCATTGATAACCCATGAGTTATCTATGTGCAAGCGTCTGCGGAGGGCCCACTGGGGCCTGTGGGCGGATTACCGGGGGGTGCCATCTCGGAGGAGAGAGACGGGTCGCACGAGGTGGCCCGGCCTTGCCCGTCCCGTTCCCCGACGCCCGGTCTCAGGCGAAGGAGGGCGCCTTGTAGTGCGTCTCGGCCTCGATCACCGGGCAGCCGTTGCGCTGGAAGACGTGGCGCATCGCCACGTTGCGGACGTCCGTCGAGCCGACGTAGACGGCGCGGCCCTGGGCCGCGAGCGCGTGAAGCCCCATCGCGTGGATCTTCGTGCCGAAGCCGACGCCCCGGCGCGTGGGCACGACGCCCAGGTAGGAGAGCGTCCCCAGATCGTCGCGCAGCGCCTGGGGCAGCACGACCCCGACCGGACCTTGGGCGTCGTCGACGAGATGCCACTTCGTCGGGTCGAACCGGGATCCGGCGTGCGTCAGGAGCTCGCGCCATTCGGCGTCCGTGTCGCGATCCGCGCCCTGGCGTTCCTCGAACGGGTCCCCCTCGGAGGCGAGGACCATGCGCGCCTTGAACTCCGCCTCGCCCACGTCGGCGAGGGAGCGCAGGAGGAAGCCGTTCCCGGCGGGGGGCAGGAGCTCGTCGAGCCGGCGGCGCACGACGACCTTGCGTCGCAACGGGTGGAACCCCGCTCCCTCGAGCGCGGTCTGCCAGGGCTCGGCGACCTCGCTGTCCACGACGAGGACGTTGCCGCCGCGAGGCCCGAGCACCGTCGCGAGGGCGCCGGCCAGGACGCGGCGGGCCGGCTCCGCGTCGGCGCCGGCCTCGACGTCGATGCGCTCGAAGACGAAGAGCCCCGGGTTGGGGAAGCCGCCGGTCAGGGTCGCGACGGGCCGCCCGTCCGCGGCCGCGACGATCGTCGCGCGTCGCTGCGTCGGGTCGATCGGCGAGACCGACCACGCGGCTGCCGGCACGGGGCTCTCGGGCTGCGTCATGTGCGCGTTCCTCGCGACCCTAGGGGGTGCCGAGGGTCATCGACTCCACGTACAGATCTACCGTGAAGAGCCCCGGGGCGTCGGAGGCCGCGCCCAGCACCTGCAGCTTGAAGATGCCCACGCCCGACAGCTGAACCCGCAGGAGCACGGTCTGCAGGTCGGCGGCCAGCAGGTCGATCCGGCCCCCGAGCTCTGCGTCGTTGCCGTTCTGGCCGTTGATGACGAAGTTCTTGTAGTAGTCCGCCCAGGCCTCGAGGTCCACCGTGGAGATGTGGAACGTCAGGTTGGGGTACTCGATCTTCCCCGGCACCCTGGCGCCCGGGGTCGACGAGTCGGGGAGGATCTGCTGCTTCACCGAGAACCCGTCCAGCTTCTTGATCCGGTTGCAGGGCAGGCCTCCGAGCTGGATCCGGTAGTTGGAGGGGTACCACCGCTTCGAGGCAGGCTCGGCCACCGCCGCGACGTTCGCCCCGTCGCCGAGGCGGAACGTCGTGCTCTCCGGGGCGAGACCCAGGGTCAGGTACGCCACGTCCTGGCCGGTCGCGTCGAGCGCCGGGAACCGCAGTTCGGCGATCAGGGCGTTCGAGACGTCGAGCTGGCCCCTCCGGTGGTTCGACGCGTCGTACATGACGAGCGAGCAGCTCTTGCGAGCCTGGTGCGCCTCGAGGAACTCGCCCAGCCACGCGTGGAGCGCGGGCGGACCGCTCGCGCCGACGCCGACGAGGACCGGCTGGTAGTCGATCGCTCCGAGATGCTTCAACGGGATGCTCGACCCGGGTACGAGCGGCTCCTCGACGACCTCGGCCACGCCCGCGCCGCCCTCCGCGAAGGCGACGACGAACGGCGCCTCGCGATCGATCTGGAGCGCGAAGTGCCCCGCGGTCGCGACGCGACTCGTGGGGCCGGCCGACGCGAGGTGGAAGGGGAGCGATCCGATCACGACCGCCGCGAGGGCCACGTGGATCCGGCGCATGGGACGCCTCCGTCGCACGATCGGGGCCCCCGACCTCCCCGAAGGCTCCGCGGATCCTAGGCACCACGCCCGGCCCGATCAACCGCGCGACCGCCGTGGCCAGCCGGTTCGTCGCGCGGGCGGACAGACGGTCGCGTCGGTACGGGGGATTGTTCCGGCGGGCCTCCGCGACCGCGTATACGGGGCCCCATGGACCACGCCGGGCTCGTCGCCACGATCGCCGCCGCCCTGGCCGGCGCCCTCGTGGCCGGCTTCGCGGCGCGCCGGGTGGGCCTCTCGCCGATCCTGGGCTACCTGATCGCGGGGGTCCTGATCGGTCCCCACACGCCGGGGATCGTCGCCGACGCGGGCTACGCGACGCAGCTGGCCGAGGTCGGGGTCGTGCTCCTGATGTTCGGGGTCGGGCTCCACTTCTCGATCGAGGACCTGACGAGGGTCCGCGCGATCGCCGTCCCCGGCGCGATCCTCCAGAGCGCCGTCGCCACGGCGCTCGGCGTCTGGGTCGCGCACCTGTGGGGCTGGTCGCTCGGCGCCGGGCTGGTGCTCGGCCTCTCGCTGTCCGTCGCGAGCACCGTCGTCCTGATCCGGGGGCTCATGGACCGGGGCATGCTCGCCTCCGTCCACGGGCACGTCGCCGTCGGGTGGCTGATCGTGGAGGACCTGTTCACTGTGCTGATTCTCGTGCTCTTGCCGGCGCTCGCCGGCACGGAGGATGGCGGCGCCGGGCTGCTCACCGACCTCGGCGGCGACAGCAAGGTGCTCCAGATCTTGCTGGCGCTTTTCCAGGCCGCGC
>DATLLK010000186.1:0-14868 GCA_035537895.1 Planctomycetota bacterium | reverse complement strand
GACCGGCGGGACCGCCGGTCGTGCGCAGCTCGAATCGCGCCCCGGACCGCGCGGCGGGGAACCGCTCGAACCGCACGACGCCGCCTTCGCCCACGGCGGTCTCGAGGGGCGACTCGAGGCCGTCGTCGATCGCCGTCGCGTGGAGCCTGGCGCCGGGCGACGGCCAGGTTCCCAGCACGCGCACCTCCAGCGGCAGCGTCGCCCCGCTCCGGAGCGCGCCGCCCCACGGCGTCCCGTCCCCGGGCAGCGCGAGGCGCCCCGGCGCGGTGAACGTGCCGTCGTCGAGGCGCGCGGCGACCCGGACCGTCCCCTTCATGTCCGCGGGCGACCGGAAGCGCACGACGAGCCAGTCGTCGGTTCCCGGGGCCAGCTCCACGTCCAGCTCCCGATCGGGTCCGCCGACGCCGAGCGCCCACAGCGTCGCGTCCTCGATGCGCCGTCCCGGCGGCGCCGCGAGGTACAGCGTGCGCTCGATGCCCGCGGCGATCTGCAGCGCCGGGGCGCCCGGCGCGAGGGCGACGAACGTCGGTCCGCTCATGGGCGCCCACGGCGACGTGCCGGCGAGGGCGTACCGGCCCGCCGGCGCCTCTGCCGCGTAGATCGCGCCCCGATCGCCCCGCGCCCCGGTCGGGGCGAGCGGATGCTCGCGACCGTCCTCGCCGCGAAGCCGCCAGCCCTCCCGCGGCAGCGCGGGGTCCGCGCGCGCCGACACGATCTCCACCGTCAGGACGGGCGCGGGTGCGTCGCCGCAGCCGGCGAGGGCGAGCACGCAGGCGAGCAGGATCGATGCGCGCTTCATTCGGAGGCCGCCGCCCACGCGAGCGCCTGGCGCCGCGCGACCCCGAGGAGGTCGTTGCGCTCCTTCGCCGGGAGCAGCGCCCGGTCGAACGACGCCGCCGAGATCGCCCCCAGCGTCGCGAGCGGGATGCCGGCCTCGAGGTGGAGCGCCTCGTGCTCGGCGACGATGTCCGTGCCGAACAGCGAGGGATCGTCGCTCGAGACGACCACGGGCACGCCCGCCGCGAGGAACGCGCGCACGGGGTGCTCGGCGACGGACCGCACGACGTTCAGCCGCACGTTGCTCGTGGGGCACACCTCGAGGGCGACCTGCTCGAGGGCGAGCCGCGCGAGCAGCGCGGGGTCCTCGACGGCGCGCGTCCCGTGGCCGATCCGCACGGCCCCGTAGAGGTCGAGGGCGGCGCGAACGCTCTCGGGCCCCGCCGCCTCGCCGGCGTGCGCGAGCGGGACGAGCCCCGCGGCGCGCGCGCGGGCGAAGACGGCACCGAACGCAGGGGAGGCCCCCACCGCGCGCTCGTCGCCGGCGACGTCGAAGCCGACCGTGCCGCGGTCGCGCGTCGCGATCGCGACGTCGCAGGCACGCTCGGCGACCTCGAGGGGGAGCCCTCTCGGGAAGTCCACGATCCAGCGCGCGACGATCCCGCGCCGGACCTCGGCCGCGCGCCGGGCGGCCTCGAGCCCGGCCCACATCCCCTCGAGCGTGGCGCCCCGCGAGAGGTGGCTCGTGGGCGTCAGCCGGATCTCCGCGTAGCGGACGCCCAGGTCCGCCAGGTCCTCGAGGACCTCCGCGGTCGCCCGCTCGAACTCCGCCGCCGTCGTCACGAGGCCGAAGAGACCGATGAACGTCTCGACGAACGCGGGGAGGTCGGTGAATCGCCAGCCCTCGGCGGCCGCGCGCTCCGCGGCGGCGAGGACCGGCGCGCCCTTCGCGCGCGCGAGGTCGACGACCGTCGCGGGTCGCAGCGCGCCGAGGAGGTGGACGTGGAGCTCGGTCTTGGGCAGCGCCCGGAGGCGCTCGCGCAGGGACGGCGGGGCGGGGACCGGGATCGTCGTCACGCGGGGACGCCCTCGAGGTAGCGGCGCAGCGCGGCGCCGGTGTGGCTCGCGCGCGACGCGCGCAGGATCTCGCGCGGCGACCCCTGCGCCACGACCCGGCCGCCCGCGTCGCCCCCCTCGGGCCCGAGGTCGATCACGTGGTCCGCCGCGACCGCCACGTCGAGGTCGTGCTCGATCGCGACGACGGTGTCGCCGCGGTCCACGAGGCGGCGCAGCACCGCGACGAGGCGGTCCACGTCCTCGCCGTGCAGGCCCGTGGTCGGCTCGTCGAGCACGTAGACCGTGCGCCCCTCGCGACCGCGCTTGCCGAGCTCCGTCACGAGCTTCAGGCGCTGCGCCTCTCCGCCCGAGAGGGTCGTCGCCGGCTGACCGAGCGAGAGGTAGCCGAGCCCCGTGTCCTCGACGAGGTCGAGGAACGGCGCCACGGAGGGGAACGCGGAGAAGCGCTTCGCCGCCTCGTGGAAGGTGAGCCTCAAGACGTCGGCCGGCGACAGGCCCTGCCAGCGGACCTCGTTGGTCTCCGCGGTGAAGCGCCCGCCCCTGCACGTCTCGCAGACCACCTGCACGTCGGGGAGGAACGACATCTCCACCGTGACCCGGCCCTGGCCCTCGCAGGCCTCGCAGCGGCCCCCCGCCACGTTGAACGAGAACCGGCCGGGCTTCCAGCCCCTTGCGCGCGCCTCGGGCGTGCGCGCGAACGCGGCGCGCAGGTCGTCCCAGATCCCGAGGTAGGTCGCCGGGACCGAGCGCGGGGTCTTGCCGACCGGCGTCTGGTCCACCTCGAGCACGCGCTCGACGGCCTCGACGCCCCGGAGCGCCCGGAAGGCGCCGGGCCGCGCCCCCTTCAGCCCGAGCGCGCGTCGCAGGCCCTCGTAGAGGACGTCGCGCACGAGCGTCGACTTCCCCGAGCCCGACACGCCCGTGACGACCGTCAGGCGCCCCAGGGGGAACCGCACGGTGACGTCCTTCAGGTTGTGCTCCGTCGCGCCCTCGACGACGAGCCATCCCGGAGGCGCCCCGCGCGAGGGCCGCGGCGCCGGCGGCACGCGGGAGAGGATGCGCCCGGTGGGCGAGGCGGGGTCGGCCGCGACGACGGCGGGCGGGCCCTGCGCGACGATCCGTCCGCCGTCCCGGCCGCCGCCCGGGCCGAGGTCGATCAGGTGGTCGGCGCGCCGGATCGTGTCGTCGTCGTGCTCCACGACGATCAGCGAGTTGCCCGCGTCCCGCAGCGCGCAGAGCGCATCGAGGAGGCGCTGCGTGTCGCGCGCGTGGAGGCCGATCGTCGGCTCGTCCAGCACGTAGCACGCGCCCCGCAGGTTGCTGCCGAGCGAGGCCGCGAGCCGGATCCGCTGCGCCTCGCCGCCCGAGAGCGAGGGCGCCGAGCGGTCGAGCGAGAGGTAGCCGAGCCCCACGCGGAGCAGGAACTCCGTGCGGGTCGCGAGCTCGCGCAGGATCGGCGCCGCGATGGCCGCGTCGCGGCCGGCGAGGGGAAGCGCCGCGACGGCGGGCGCGAAGCCGTCGACGGGGAGCGCGAGGAGCGAGGGAAGGGTCGCGCCCCCGACGCGGAACGCCGCGGCCTCGGGGCGCAGCCTCGCGCCGTGGCACGTCTCGCACGTCGTCCGCGTCGCGTACTCGCCGAACCAGTCGATCGCGACGTCGGGGCAGCGGGCGAGGAACTCCTCGAAGTACGCGGCGGCGCCGCGGAACGTCTTCTTCGGTCCGCGGCCACCGGCGAGCAGGCGGCGGCGCATCGTGGCGGGGAGCTCGCCCCACGGCGTGCGCGGGTCGACGCCGAGGATGCGCTTCGCGTCGCGCGCGAAGGTCTTCATCAGGTCGTGGTCGCACCGCAGCGGACGGACGGCTCCGCGCGCGAGGCTCAGCTCCTCGTCGACGGGCAGCAGGCCGGGGTCGACGCGTGGACGGGTTCCCAGCCCCTCGCACACGGGGCACCAGCCCCGCGGGCTGTTGTGGCTGAAGAACCGCGGATCGGGCTCGGGCACCGTGACCCCGTCGCGCGGGCAGGTCCGGCTCGTCGAGAGGGAGCGCGCCTCGCCCCCGTCGGGCAGGATCGTCACGCGGCCGCGGCCGAGCGCGAGCGCCTCGTCGAGCGCCGTGCGCAGCGCGTCGCGGGTCGCGCGGCCCACCTCGAGGCGCGCGACGACCTCCTCCACGTCGTGCTCGCCATAGCGCGCGATGCGCGGGACGGGGTCCGTTCGGACGAGGCGGCCGTCGACGCGCGCCTCCGCGTGCCCCCGCCGGCTCGCCGCCTCGAAGATCTCCTTGTGGTACCCCTTGCGCCCGGTGACGACGGGGGCGAGGACGGCCACGCGCGCGCCGCGGTAGTCCTCGAGCACGCGGTCGTAGATCGCCTCGGGAGGGCGCGCCTCGAGCGCGCGGTCGCAGACGGGGCAGTGCGGGACGCCGGCCTTCGCGAACAGCAGCCGCAGGAAGTGCGCGATCTCGGTCTGCGTCGCGACGGTCGAGCGCGAGGACCCCCGCGTCGTGCGCTGCTCGATCGCGACGGTCGGCGGGATGCCGGCGACGCGGTCCACGTCGGGACGCGGCAGCTGCCCCGTGAACTGGCGGGCGTACGCGGAGAGCGTCTCGACGTAGCGCCGCTGCCCCTCGGCGAACACGATGTCGAAGGCGAGCGTCGACTTCCCCGAACCGGACGGGCCCGTCACCACGACGAAGCGGTCGCGGGGCACCCGCACCGAGACGTCCTTCAGGTTGTGCTCGCGCGCTCCTTCGACCTCCACGGCGCCCTCTTCGTCGAGCGCGGCGACGCGCTCCGCGACGCCGGCCGCGGCCGGCACCTCCTCGGCGAGGTCCGGGTCCCCCTGGCCCGCGAGGTGGGCGCGCAGGTGGCGCGCCGTGTGCCCCTCGCCCCGCGCGACCACCTCCGGCGTGCCGGTCGCGACGACGCGACCGCCGTCCGGCCCGCCCTCGGGGCCCAGGTCCACGACGAGGTCGGCCGCCGCGATCACGTCGAGGTGGTGCTCGATGGCGAGGACGCCGTGCCCTCGCTCGACGAGGCGATCGATCGCCCGCAGGAGGACCGCGACGTCCTCGAGGTGGAGGCCCGTCGTCGGCTCGTCGAGGACGTAGAGGCGCGGCCGGCCCCCGGCGCGCTCGGCGAGGGCCTCCGCGATCCGCAGGCGCTGCGCCTCGCCCCCCGACAGGGTGGAGAGGGGCTGTCCGAGGCGCAGGTAGCCCAGGCCGACGTCGGCGAGGGGGCGCAGCGCGCCGAGCACCTTCGGGTGCTCGCGAAAGCGCGCGATCGCGTCGTCCACGGTGAGTCGCAGCGCGTCGGGGGGCGACAGGCCCTCCCACGTGAGCTCGCAGACCTCCGGTCGGAACCGGCGCCCGTCGCAGTCCGGGCACGGGACGTACACGTCCGACAGGAACTGCATCTCGACCTTCTCGTGGCCGTCGCCCCGGCAACGCTCGCAGCGCCCGCCCTCGACGTTGAACGAGAAGGTCGACGCGGTCCACCCGCGCGCCCTCGCCTCCGGCGTGCGCGCGAAGAGCGCCCGGATGCCGTCCCACGCGCCGACGTAGGTCGCGGCGTTCGCGCGGGGCGTGCGTCCGAGCGCGCTCTGGTCCACGAGGACGACGTCCTCCACGTGGTCGGCGCCGACCGTCTCGTCGTGCGCGCCCGGCGTCCCCTCGGGGCGGCCGAGCGCGCGGCGCAGGGCGAGGTAGAGGACGTCGTGGGCGAGCGTCGACTTCCCCGAGCCGGAGACGCCCGTGAGCACGGTGAGCGCGCCGAGCGGGACGAGGAGGTCCACGCCGCGCAGGTTGTTCTCGCGCGCCCCGCGCACGCCCACGCGCTCCGCGCGGCGAAGGTCGCGCGCCTGCGCGCGGCGCTCGATGCGCCGGCGTCCGGCGAGCCACGCGCCCGTGACGGAGCCCTCGACGAGGGCGACCTCGGCGGGGCTTCCCTGCGCGACGAGGCGGCCGCCGCGCTCGCCGGCGGCCGGCCCCAGGTCGAGGATGTGGTCGGCCGCGCGCAGGATGGCCGGGTCGTGCTCGACCACGACGACCGTGTTGCCCTGGTCGCGCAGGCGGCGCAGGATCCGGACGAGGCGCGCGTTGTCGCGAGGATGGAGCCCGACGCTGGGCTCGTCGAGGACGTAGAGCGCGTTCACGAGGCTCGAGCCGATCGCCGTCGTCAGGTGGACGCGCTGCGCCTCCCCGCCCGACAGCGTCCGCGACTGGCGGTCGAGCGTCAGGTAGGACAGGCCCGAGGCCTCGAGCACGTCGAGGCGCGCCCGGACCTCGGCGAGGATCGCCGCGGCGGGCGACGGACGCCCGTCCTCGCCCACCGCGGCGGCGCCGAGGTCGAGGCCGTCGACGAAGCGGCGGGCGTCCGACACGGAGAGCGCGCAGACCTCGGGGAGCGATCGTCCTCCGAGGCGCCACGCCCGCCCCTCCTCGGCGAGCCTCGCGCCCTTGCAGTCGGGGCAGACGGGGTAGCCCCGGAACCGCGAGAGGAAGACCCGCACGTGGACCTTGTAGACCTTCGACTCGAGCCAGCGGAAGTAGCCGTCGACCCCGTCCCATCCGCCGTCGCCGCGGAGCACGCGACGCCGCGCGTCCTCCGGGAGGTCGCGCCACGGGACGTCGAGCGGGATCTTCGCCTTGCGCGCCCACGCGATCATCTCGGCCTTCGTGTCGGCGGCGGACGGCGTCTCGAAGGGCTGGATCGCGCCGCCGCGCAGCGTCCGCTGGGGGGCGGGGATCACGAGGTCCCAGTCGATGCCCACCGTGCGCCCGAACCCGTGGCACGTCGCGCAGGCGCCGAGCGGGCTGTTGAAGGAGAAGAGATTCGTCACGGGATCGCGGAAGGAGCGATCGCAGTACGCGCAGTGGAGGGCGTCGGACCAGAGCCGGTCCTCGCCGGGCCGTTCCCCCGCCGCGAGCACGCGGCACCCGAGGCGGCCCGCGCCGGCACGCAGGGCCGTCTCGACCGAGTCCACGAGGCGCGCGCGCTCGACGCGGCCCACGATCAGGCGGTCGACGACCACGCGCAGGCGCCCGGCGCGCGGCAGGTTCGACCCGTCGGGCGCCACGTCGAGCACCGTGTCGCCGTCGATCACCCGGGTGAAGCCCGCCGCCGCGAGGTCCGACGCCGCGTCCTTCGGCGGACGCTCCTTGCCCGTCTCGAGCGGGAACCAGAGAACGAAGCGCGTCCCCGTCGGGAGCGCCTCGAGGTCGTCGGCGACGGTCGTCGGCGCGTCGCGCCGCACGGGCCGGCTGCACGCGGGGCACGCGAGCGAGGCCGACTTGGTCCAGAGCAGCTTGAGGTGGTCGAGGATCTCCGTGAGGGTTCCGACCGTGCTCCGGCTGGTCCGGACGGGGTTTGCCCGGTCGATCGCCACGGCCGGCGGGATCCCCTCGACGGCGTCGACGTCGGGCCGGTCCATCCGGTCGAGGAACTGCCGCGCGTAGGCGGAGAAGGTCTCGACGTAGCGCCGCTGGCCCTCCGCGTACAGGGTGTCGAAGGCGAGCGAGGACTTCCCCGAGCCCGACACCCCCGTGACCACCGTGAGCCGCCCGAGGGGGACGTCCACGTCGACGCCCTTCAGGTTGTGCTGGCGGGCGCCCCGGATGCGGATCGCGCGGTTCGTCATGGGCGTCGTGCGCGGCGGGCCCACGCGACGCGCGCGAGCGCAACCGACGAAGGGGCGCCATCCTACGGGCCCCCGGAGGATTCCCCCTTGTCCGGAGCCCCCGCGGGGATACGCTGTGCCCGTACGGCGGACTTAGACCACCCGCCGGACCGAGGTCGTCGCTCCGTGCCGACTAGGAAGGGCGGCGACCAGGGCTACACGCCCTGCCTCCTGTCGGGGCCCGGCCGAGTTCGAGCCGGGCCCCACTCTTGTCGCGGCACGCTGGCTGGGGGCGCTCGGGCTCCTTCGTCCTCCTCGCGTACCAGGAAGTACGCGTCGTCGTCCTCATGGGCCCTCCGCACCCCATCCAGCGTGCCGCGGGGATCCTCGCAGACGGGGCCGTAGCGCAGCGGCGGTTGAGACGCGCTACAGGGCCAACTGCCACTGGAGCCGGACGAGGAGCCCGTCGGAGTCGCCGGTGTGCCAGTACGCGGGGTAGACGTTGAACTCGTCCCACGTGAAGTTGCCGTCGTCCTCCGCGCCGATCCACGCCGCGTCGAGCGTCACCTTGTCGGCGTGCCCGTCGACGTAGTACGTGACCGCGCCGCCGGCCTCCCAGGCTCCGAAGTCGCCACCCACGTCGTCCGCGGCGTAGGCGCTGTAGCGGGCGGCGATCTCCCAGGCGGAGCCCGGGAAGAGGTAGCCCACCTGGAGCAGGTACGTCGTCATGTCGACGTCGCTGAATTGCTCGCTGTCCCACGTGACCATGCTCCAGGCCGCCGTCAGGCTGAAGCCGCCGAAGCCGAGCGCGGCGTCGACGCCCCACGAGAGCTTGTCCGCCTCCTTCACGAAGGGGTTGTGCTGGTACGCGTCCGAGTAGTAGTGGGCCCAGGCGCCGACCGCGCCGACCCAGCCGCACTGCGTCTGGCGGAGCGCGCCCTCCTCGTAGCCCATGTGACCCATGAAGTCCCAGTTGACGCGGGCGGAGTACGCGAGGTTGTCCGTGGTGGTGCCGTCGAGCACGTTGCGGTGGACGATCCCGTCGCCGTTGGTGACGGTGGCCAGGTAGCTGAACGCGCCGTCGCAGCCGAGCACGCCGTGGACCATGAAGCCGTAGTCGTAGTTTCGGCCGTACCAGCCCGGCATGCTCGCCCCGAGCTCGGCGGAGGCGAGCGAGACGTCGACGAACTGCTGCAGCTCGGGCTCCGTCATCAGCTGCCGCGTCGTCGCCGTGCGGACGATGCCCATGCGGAACGAGGCCGCCGGAGCCGCCTCGTACTCGATCCACGCCTCGCGGAGGATGTCGTCGTCGGCGTCGTAGATGCCGGGGAGCGGCACGCCGGGGCCCTGCGGGAGCGCGTCGGCGATCATCAGCTGCCGCCGCTGGAAGCCGCCCTCGTGGCCGAACTCGAGCTTCGCGTAGTAGTGCACGTCGCACGTCGCGTCGCCCGAGAGACGCAGGGTCGCGCGCGGGAGCGAAAACCCTGAGAGGTCGCCACCCGGGGACGGCTCCCACTCCTTGTCGTCCCAGTCGAAGTACTCGTAGCGCGCCTGCAGCGTCAGGTTGATCTTCAGCAGGAACGTCCCGCCGCGGATCCAGAAGCCGCCGTCGTAGCCGGCCTGCCCGGGGCCGCCGACGAGCGAGGCGTCCGCCGTGCCCGAGGCCAGGTAGGCGTCGACCGCCGACTGGATCTCGCGCGTCGAAGGAGCCGACTGCGCGGAGAGCTGCTGCTCGACGCGCGCCACGCGCGACTCGAGCGACTCGGCCAGTGCGGGCGCCGCACAGAGCGCCATCGCCACGAGACCCACGGACCATCGAATGAACGTCATGCCTGCCTCCCGGGTACGGGGGCCGACGCGAGTCCGGCCGCCCGTCCGACCGGGCTGCTTCTACGCCGGGATCCCGACGGGTGCAACCCGGGAGACCACCGGCCTCGAGCCGTCTCCGCGAGCGCCGTGTCCCGGAAGCGAAGCCGCCCGGCCCTCGCGCGAGGGCCGGGCGGCAGGATGACCCGAAGGTCAGATGCGAAGGCTCTCGGAGTGGAACGCTAGAGCGCGAGCTGCCACTGCAGACGGACCAGCATGCCGTCCGAGTCGCCCGTGCTCCAGTAGGCCGGGTAGTCGCTGTAGAGGACGAGGTCGTCGAAGAAGTCGTAGACCAGGAAGTTGCCGTCGTCCTCGGAGCTGATCCAGGCCACGTCGAGGGTCACCTTGTCGGCGTGCCCGTCGATGTAGTAGGTCACCGCGCCGGCGATCTCGCTCGCACCGAACGTCGCGTCCGCGATCTCGGACGAGTAGGCGCTGTAGCGGGCGGCGATCTCGAAGGCCGAGCCCGGGAACAGGTAGCCGACCTGCGCGAGGTACGTGATCGTCTCGAGGTCCTCGCCGCTGCCGAGCACGTTGTCCCAGGTCGACATGCTGTAGGCACCCGTGAAGGACAGACCGCCCCAGCCGATCGCCGCGTCCACGCCCCACGTGAGCTTGTCCGCGAACTTCTGGAAGGGGTTGTGGGTCAGCGCGTCCGAGTAGTAGTGGGCCCAGGCGCCGACGGCGCCGACCCAGCCGCACTCCGTCTGACGGAGCGCGCCCTCCTCGTAGCCCATGTGACCCATGAAGTCCCAGTTGACGCGCGCCGAGTACGCGAGGTTGTCGCTCGTCCACCCGTCGACCACGTTGCGGTGCCCGCCACCGTCACCGTTGGACACGGTGACCATGTAGGAGAGCCCGCCGTCGCAGCCGAGCACGCCGTGGATCATGAAGCCGTAGTCGTAGTTGCGGCTTTCCCAGCCCGGCATGCTCGCGCCGATGACGGCCGAGGCCAGCGAGATGTCCGCGAACTGCTGCAGCTCGGGCGCCGTCATCAGCTGACGCGTCGTCGCCGTACGGATGAGGCCCATGCGGAACGAAGCCGCCGGAGCCGCCTCGTACTCGATCCACGCCTCGCGGAGGATGTCGTCCTCCTGGCCGAAGGCCTCGAAGAGACCCTGCTCGCCGCCGAGGCCGCCCGGGGTCGGGAGCTCCTGGTTGGGCTCATCGAAGTTGGGGAAGAACCAGTTGCCCTCGTGGCCGAACTCGAGCTCGGCGTAGTAGTGGACGTCGCAGGTCGCGTCGCCCGAGAACTTCAGCGTCGCGCGCGGGAGCGAGAAGCCGGAGAGGTCGCCGCCCGGGGAGGGCTCGACTTCCGAATCGTCCCAGTCGAAGTACTCGTAGCGCGCCTGCAGCGTCAGGTTGATCTTCAGCAGGAACGTCCCGCCGCGGATCCAGAACCCGCCGTCGTAGCCGGCCTGACCAGGGCCGCCGACGAGCGACGCGTCCGCCGTGCCCGAGGCCAGGTAGGCGTCGACCGCCGACTGGATCTCGCGAGTGGAGGGCGCGGACTGCGCGGAGAGCTGCTGCTCGACTCGCGCGACCCGGTCCTCGAGGCTGCCGTTCGCGAGCGCCGGGGCCGCGAACAGAGCCAGTGCCGCAGCGGCCGTAGTGGCCGCCAGGATGGCCTTCATCGAAACTACCTCCCTCGAAAGTGGTTTGGACCCCCGTGCCGATGGGGGCGGTTCCGGGGGACGCAGGGTGCGCCCTCCGCTGCCGGGCAGAATCATGGCCCGAGGGCCGCGTCCTGCCAAGCGCTCCTTGACCGAATCCTAGGGTCGGGCGCGGCGGCCGGGGGCTTGACCCGGGGGGTGGCTGTCCAGATTCGTCACTTGTTCGGGGTTTTGGGACTTAAGACCCGAATCAGGCCGGGGGGACGAAGCGGTACCCGACGCGGTGCACGGTCTGGACGACGGACTGCAGCGTTCCCAGCTTGCGCCGGATGGACATGACGTGGACGTCCACGTTGCGGACCTCGATCTCGCGCTCCGAGGCGGCTTCACCCAGGAGATCGTCCCGGGACCACGCCCGGCCCGGGTCGGACGCCAGCCGCCAGAGCAGCTGCGTCTCGGTCGGGGTGAGGGGCACCAGCCGGCCGGAGACCGTCACGAGGTGGCGGCGCGGATCGATCTCGAGCCCCGGCCAGGCCATCGGGCCGGCGGAGACGAGGCCGCGGGTCCGGCGCAGCACCGCACCGAGACGTGCGAGGAGCACTTCGGCCGTCCAGGGCTTGCGGATGTAGTCGTCCGCGCCGACGTCGAGGCCCTTGGACTCGTCGAGGGCGCCGATCGCCGCGCCGGTGACGAGGATGACGGGAAGGCGCGCGAGGACCGGGTCGGCACGGATCGCGCGGCAGACTTCACGGCCGTCGCCGTGCCCCGTGTCGTCGCGCAGGAGAACGTCGAGCAGCACGATCGACGGCGGGTTGCGCCGCATACGATCGAGCGCGACGCCCGCGTCACGGTAGGTCTCCGGGGAGTAGCCTCCCGCGCGGAGCGTCTCCGCCAGGGCACGGAGCGATCCCTCCTCGTCGTCGACGACCGCGACCCGGGCCGCGCTGCTCATCCGCGCCTCCCCGCCCTCGGGTTCCGACCGGGGGCGATGGGATCGGCGGGATTCCGGCGCCGGCGTTTCCGCCATTCGGCGCACGCGGGGTAGCGTGTGCGGGCCATGGGACGCCCTCCCCCCCCGGAATCCGCGGACGAAGCGGAGCTCGAACCTCCTGCGCCTGACGACGGCGGGCCCGCCGTGGGCGACCTGGCCATCTTACCCGTACGGCGTGTGCGGGAGGCGGTGGGCTGCGGCGAACGCGTCGGCGTCGTGCTCGAGGACCGACGCAACGTCGTGAAGGTCTTCTTCCCCGACATCGACCGCGCCTTCTGGATCGACCGAGGGGACGTGCTCTCCGTCGCCGAGGGGCGGCTCGAGGCGCCGGCGCTGGCGGTGCGACTCCATCGCCTGTGCCGTGCGCTCGACGCCGTCGCCGTGGAGGTCTACGACCGCGAGGAGGACGCGGACGTCTTCCACGTCTTCACGCGGGGCACGACGCTCGATCGTCTGCTCGCGGCGCGCGAGCTGCTCGGTCCCGACTTCCGGCGCATGGGGATCGACCCCGGCGGCGTCCGTCGGGCGCGCGTGACGATCGTCTTCAAGACCGCCTGAGCGGTCCGTCAGTCGGCGAGCCAGCGGGCCGACGCGGCGTCGAGGCGGATCTGGCAGGACGCGCGCGGACCGTGCCGGTTCGCGAGGATCGTGGCCTCGCAGCCGCCGGACGCGCCCGCGGGCTCGATCCATCCGACGCGGTCGGCCGGCGCTGCGCCCTCGGGGATGTGGAGATCGGAGGGCGCGGCCCGCGCGATCGCGACGACGGCGACCCAGCGCCGCTGCGCGATCGCGGAGAGGTCGCGAAAGCTCGCCGCGAGCGGGGAGCCCGGCGCGCGCACGACGGCCTCCACGTAGTCGACGCCGAGCACGTCCACGCGGCGCGGCGCGCGCACGAGACGGTCGTCGAGGCTGGCCGCGGTGAGGCCGCGCGCCTCGAGGATCGTCAGCGGGAGCGCGGAGAGCCGCGCGCGCGCGGCGGCGAGGGCGGCCATCGACTTCGGGGAGAAGCAGCCGGCGTCGATCTCCGCGAGCGGCACGCCCGACTCCATCGCGAGGAGCCGCAGGGCGAGCGTCGAGGCCGGCAGGTCGTACGTGGCGAGCAGGACGCCGCGGCCGCGGCGCGCCGCGTCGAGGCCGAGCCCGAGGAGGAACGCCGTCTTGCCCGCCGACGGCGGCGCGCTCCACACGTGGAGGTGACCCTGCGGAAGCTCCGCCCCGAGGAGGTGCGCGGACGGAAGGCGGTATCCCGCGCCGCCCGGGGACGCGGGCGGGGGGACCGGAAGGGCGTCGAGCAGCGCGCGAAGGTCGTGCATGGCCACCTCCTCGCGCGCATCGTGCGCGCAGGGGGGGACGCTCACGGGACGCGGCGATCTCTCGGGCTACGGCGGGAAGAGGCGGTCCAGGGCGCGAGCGAGGTCGGGTCCCACCGGGGTCCCCGACGCCGCCGCGTTCGCGACGACCTGCTCGGGCCGGGTCGCGCCGACGACGACGGCGTCCACGCCGTCCTGTGCAAGGCACCAGGCGAGCGCCAGCCGCGCGGGCTCGAGGCCGGCCTCGCGTGCGAGGCTCACGAACTTGTCCACCCGGGCGAGCGTCTCCTTCGTCATCCAGGGTTCGAGGAACCGCCCCCGCCGCTCGTCGGCCGCCCGCGTGCCCGGGCCGCGCCGCCCGCCCGAGTACTTCCCCGTCAGCACGCCCTGCGCGAGCGGGCTGAAGACCCACTGCCCCACGCCCTCGCGGCGGCAGGCCGGGAGCACCTCCGCCTCGATCGCCCGCTCGAGGAGGCTGTACTCCGGCTGGTTCACGACGGGCCCGTAGCCGTTCGCCGCGCGCGCGAGCCGCAACCCCTCCGTCACCTGCGCGCCCGTCCACACGGAGGTGCCCCAGTAGAGGACCTTGCCCGCGCGCACGAGGTCCTCCATCGCGCGCACCGTCTCCTCGAGCGGCACGTCGGCGTCGAAGCGGTGGCACTGGTACACGTCGAGGTAGTCGACGCGCAGGCGGCGCAGGCTCGCGTCGCACGACTCGGTCACGTGCTTGCGCGACAGGCCGCGGTCGTTGGGCCCCGACCCCATGGGCCAGAACACCTTCGACGCGAGGACGAGATCCTTTCGGGGGAGACCGGCGAGCGCGCTCCCGAGGACCTCCTCGGCCTTCCCGCCCGCGTAGACGTCCGCCGTGTCGAAGGACTGGATGCCCGCGTCGAGCGCCGCCTTCACGCACGCGCGCGTGCCGTCCTCCTCCACGCTCGAGCCGAAGGTCAGCCACGAGCCGAGGACCACCTCGCTGACGCGCACGCCGCTCCGTCCGAGTCGCCGGTACTCCATGGGCGCAACGTAGCACCGGGTCGGCGCGACGCGCCACGCGCCCGCCACCGGATCCGGTCGCACCTCGCGGGGATCTCGCGTCAGGCGCGGACGGCGATCGCTCCGGTGTCCGCGGAGGCGGGGAAGGACATCACGACCTGGCCGCGGCGGTCGGGGCTCGCGGCGACGAGGCGGCCGCCGGAGCGCTCCATCTCGAGCGCGACCTCGGCCATGCCCGCGGCGGAGGCCGCGGGGATCGCCTCGTCCGACACGAGCACGAGGCGCGGCCCGCCCATCCCCTCGTGGTGCGTCTCGAGGCGCAGGTCCGCCGGGCGACCGACGGTCACGAGGTCGAGGACGCGGTGGATCCACCGCGTGCACGCGTCGGCCGGCGCGCCGACCCACACGCCCTCGCGCTCGACGAGGCGCGGGGCGGGTCCGGCGGGCGCCATCGCGCGGAACGCACGGATCGCGTCGCGCGCGGCCGCGGCGAGCGCCGTGCGCGTCACCTCGCGCCGCGGCGCGGGGGGAGGAGCGGCGGGAGCGACCGGAGCGGAGACGGGCGCGGCGGCGGGCATGCGGCCCTCGGCGCGGCCGAGGCCGCGCAGCGCGTCCTCCACGTC
>DATLLK010000185.1:0-3374 GCA_035537895.1 Planctomycetota bacterium | reverse complement strand
AAGAAAACGTACCAGGGACCGGCGCCAGTGCCGGTGCTGCAGGGCGTGAGCCTCGAGGTGCGGCCGCGCGAGCGCATTGCCATCGTCGGGCGCTCGGGCTCGGGCAAGTCGACGCTCGCGCGCCTGCTGCTCGGGCTCTACGTCCCCACCTCCGGCCGCATCCGGGTCGACGGCGTCGACCTCGTCGACCTCGACCTGGCCTGGTTCCGGCGTCAGGTGGGCTTCGTGCCCCAGCGCCCGCACCTGTTCGCGGGCTCGCTGCGCTCGAATCTCGCCTTCGGCGCGCACGCGGCCGACCTGCCTGCGATCGAGCGGGCCGCCAGGCTCGCCTGCATCGAGGACGAGATCCTTGCGATGCCCATGGGATTCGAGACCATCGTCATCGACCAGGGGGCGTCCCTCTCGGGGGGACAGCACCAGCGCCTGGCACTGGCCCGCGCCCTGGTCCACGACCCCGCCGTACTGATCCTCGACGAGGCCACGAGCGCCCTCGACTCGCTGACCGAGCGGGCCGTCCAGACGAACCTCGTGGGTCTCGCCTGCACGCGCGTCGTGATCGCCCAGCGCCTGAGCACGATCGAGGCCGCCGACGTGATCTTCGTGATGGAGGCAGGGCGGATCGTGGAGCAGGGGCGGCACGACCAGTTGATGGCCGCCCGCGGGAGCTACGAGGGGTTGGTGCGCGCGCAGACCGAGGCACGGATCACGGCGCGTCCGGGGATCGAGCGGACGGGCTCCGCGTAGTCCCTCGTTCCACGCGAGCAACGAGCGACGCCGTGGCCTTGACTGCAGTTTCCGCTACCTCCGCGAGACTTCAGTGGTGGTCCGTCACCGGTTCGACACTCAGTCGCAGCGCCGCGTAGCCGTCGATCTCGAAGTGCTCCACGCGGACCTCGTGGGCGCCCTCGGAGAGGTCGGTCTCGACGACGTCCTCCTTCGGGCCGTGCCAGGTCCAGTCCTCGAAGAGGGGCCGGCCGTCGACGGTGGCGCGCACGCCGTCGTCGGAGACGATGCGGAACCGGTAGCGGCCGGCCGGGACCCGCAGGGTCGTCGTGGCGAGCGTCGCGAAGCGATCGGCCGGGACGCCCTCGGCCGGCGAGCCGCCGCCGGCAAGGTCGAGCGACGTCCGCTGCGCGGTCGCTGCCGGCGGCCCCGCGAGCAGCCGCGTCCACGCGGCGGCGTCGGTGCGAGGGTCGACCGACCAGGGCCACCACGCAACCTTCCACGTGGTGTGCATGAGGGTGCCCGTCGCCACGAACTCCCGGTCGCCGATCTCGACGATCACGCGGAAGGCGAGGATCGACGGGGGGTCGTCGGCTTCGGCCCGTACCGTGAAGCCGTCGCCCGCGGCGCCCTTCGGCGCGTCGACCACGACACCCGGCGACGTCTCCCGGACCTCGTAGCGCGCCCCGTCGGGACCGAACACCCGGACGTGCGCCGCGCCCGCGGCGGTTTGCGTTTCAGTGAAGAGCCCCGCGAGCCGCCGATCGACCGGTCCCCATTCGCCGACGAGGATCTCCGCGCGCCCGCGGCGGACCGATGGATCCAGGTAGGGGGGGCTCGTGCGCCAGAGAGGATCCACGGGGTCTTCTTCCCGCGCGACGACGCGGTTGCGCGCGACCGTCGTCCCGCGGTCGCCCTCGAGGCGGATCGGCTCCTCGCATTGCGCGAACAGGTTTCCCGCGATCCGGTTGCGCTCCGAGGCCGTGGGACGCCGGCGGCCGAAGGCCGACGACAGGAGGTCCTTGTCCTCGTCCCACCACAGGTGGACGCCGCGCCGCGCCCCTTCGATGCGGTTCCCCTCGATCACGTTGCGCTGGCCGTGCTCGATCGATACGCCGTTCGCGCAGCCGACGATGCGGTTCCCCCGGATCGTCGTCTCCGACGAGTAGCCCGCCCAGATGCCGTGCTCGCAGTCGTCGAGGCGGTTCTCGAGGAACTGGTTGCCCACGCTGAACGTCGCCTCGATCCCGTTCGCGACCGCGTGCGAGAAGTCGTTCCGCCAGAGGACGTTCCGGTTGCACCCGCCCTCGCCCGTGCGCCGCGTCGTCTCGTGGCCCGCGTAGAGGAAGAACCCGTCCCCCGAGTGCGTGGCGGAGTTGCGGGCGAAGCGGTTGTCCGAGCACTGCTCGAAGACGAGGATCCCCGCCGAGTCCTGGCCGCGCGCGTAGACGCCGTGGCTGTAGCCCCGGACGCACCAGTCGCACCGGTTCTCCTCCACGACGGCCCCGCTCGTGCGCCAGAGCGCGATGCCCCAGCCCGAGTTCCAGGAGAAGTCGTTCGCCTCGACGCGGGCGCCGGAGCAGCGCGACAGGAGAAGCCCGTTCTGGGCGCGGTTCGCGCGGCAACGCTCGACGCGGGCGCCCGCGCAGTCCGTGAGCGAGATGCCCGCCCCGTAGCGCGTCTCCCACTGCCCCTCGTCGTTCTCGTGGGGCCAGAGCCAGTCCGAGGGGGCCTCGCGCGCCGGCGTGCTCTTGAGGTGCATCTGCAGGGACTCCCCTGCGTCGACGCCCACGAGGTGGAGGTCCGGCGCGCGCTCGGCCCGGACGTTCACGCGGAACTGCACGACCGCTCCGCCGCGCAGGGTCACGCCGCGCGCGCCCACGACGCTGACACCGACACCCTGACGCGAGAAGTTCCTCCCACCGAGCAACGTCACGCCAGTCATGTCCACCGTGACGCCGTCGCGCACGATGCGCAGGATGCCGTCGCCGTTCTCGTCCCGGACGAAGTACTCCCCGGGTCGCACGCGCACGCTCGTCTCGATCACCGTGTCGTCGGCGGGGACGATCTCGGGAAGTGTCGCGTCCTCGCCTCGGGCCGTGGGCCCGACGAGGAGGACCGCGACGAGTCCTCCGAGCGCCGTCCACGTCCGGCGCATGCGTCGCTAGTCCGCGTACGACGAGGAAGCCGTGGCTCCCTTGGCCCACTGCCTGCGGCCGTCCCCGACCAGTTCCACGGCGTCGATCTCGTTCCAGCCCCCCACGTGGTCCGTGTCGAGCACGAGGCGGATCGTCCTCGTCGCGTACGCGGTCCGACGAACGGGCGGGACGAACCAGCGCGGGGCGCCTCCCGTCGTCGCCCAGCCCTCCCAGAGCAGGTCCCAGCCCCGGCCGGGCTCGAACGCCAGCACCTTCACCACGGCGCCGGGGTTGAACGTCTCGCGGATGCGGACTTCGTCCACGCGCACGTCGAGCTCGTACTCGAGGTCGATCGTGACCTCGCCCATGTCCTGCTGCTTCGGGGCCCAGGCCGTCGCGTTGTCGCCGGCGATCGGCGTGTCGGGCGCGCCCGCCGCCTGCGCGGCGCTCCACGCCCGGTCCTTCAGCGCCGCCGCCCGCTGCATGAGCGGGCTCGCGTGCGATCCGACGCTG
>DATLLK010000184.1:0-2992 GCA_035537895.1 Planctomycetota bacterium | reverse complement strand
ACGTTGTCCTCGGCGAGCAGCACGCGGCGCGCATGCGCCGCCGCGTGCTGCTCGCCGAGGACAACGTCGTCAACCAGAAGGTCGCCGCGCGGATGCTCGAGCGGCTCAACTGCGTGGTCGACGTGGCGGCCAACGGCCGGGAGGCCGTCGAGATGGTCGACCGGTTCCCCTACGACATCGTCTTCATGGACTGCCAGATGCCGGAGATGGACGGCTACCAGGCGGTGCGCGAGATCCGCCGGCGCGAGGCCGCGGGCCGACGCGTCCCCGTCATCGCGCTGACGGCGCACGCGCTCGACGACGACCGCCAGCGCTGCCTCGAGGCGGGCATGAACGAGTACCTGAAGAAGCCCGTGTCGCCGGAAGAGCTGGGGAGAGTCCTCCTCCGCTGGGTTCCTTCCGAGGAGGCCGCGGGGTGACCGATCACTCCGGGCGGTCCTCTCCGGTCGCGCTCGCGATGGCGCGCGAGAGCGCCCGCCCGCCCGTCACGAGGGCGATCCACACGACGCCCATGTAGAGCACGACCGCCACGGCCAGTTCCTTGTGATCGGCGAGCAGGCCGCCGCGCCACACGGCGGCCGCCATCGCGACGAAGCCGAGCCGTCGCCGCCAGGTGAGGCCGCCGGGCCGCATCCGCGCGGCGGCGACGTCCGTGACGAGGAGCAGCGCGCCGAATGCGGCGAGGGCCCACGGCGCCCACGCGGGCGGGGACAGTCTCCCGGTCAGCCCGGCCACCGTTCCCGCGACGACGAGAGCCGCCGCGACGAGGAGGTCGAACAGGAGCACGGCCTTCAGGAAGGGCGGCGCGTCGACGCCGGGACCCGTGCGGGGCAGGACGACGCGCATCAGGACGGCTCCTCGCCCGGGACCTCGGGCTCGCAGACGACGGGGCACTCGGGGAGGGACTCGAGGAGCACCCGCCCGTACGCCCTCGTGACGATGCGCGGGTCGAGGATCACGACGATCCCGCGGTCCGTCGCGCGCCGGATCAGCCGGCCGAAGCCCTGCTTCAGGCGGATCGCGGCGCCCGGGAGCGAGATCTCGTCGAACGCGCTCCGTCCCTCGCGCTCGAGGCGCGCCTCGCGGGCGCGCGCGAGCGGGTGGGTCGGCACGTCGAAGGGGAGCCGCGCGATGACCACGTTGCGCAGCGCGTCGCCGGGCACGTCCACGCCCTGCCAGAACGAGGCGACGCCGAAGAGCACCGCGTTCACCTCGCGGAAGCGCTCGAGCATCGCGGTGCGGGGCAGGTCCTCGCCGTGCACGAGGACCTCGAGCCCGTCGCCCTCGAGGTGCGCGCGAACGGCGTCGGCCGCCCGGCGCATCGACTCGTAGGACGTGAAGAGGACGAACGCTCCGCCCTGCGTCCGGCGCACGGCGTCGAGGATCGCCTCGGGCAGCGCCGCCTCGAAGGCCGGGCCGCGGCGGGCGGGGTCGGGCAGGTCGGTCCGGATCACGACGCGGGCCTGGCGGGGGAAGTCGAACGGGCTCCCGACGGCCATCTCCTCCGCGTCCACCAGCCCGAGGCGCTCCCGCGCGTAGCGGAAGGACGGCGGTCGGCCCGTGGCGAGCGTCGCGCTCGTCAACACGACCGTCTTGTAGGCGTCCCACAGGCTCTCGCGCAGGCGCGGGCCCACGTCGACCGGGGCACGGACCACCGTGGCGTTCCCCCGGACGTCCCACTCGGCCCACTGCACGTGATCGGCGTCGGGGCCCTCGGCGAGCCGCTCGACGCCCTCGGCGAGGGCGGAGAGGCCGTTCGCGCGCGCGGCCAGCTCGAGCGCCAGGTCCTTCGACGGCGCGGCGGGCAGCGCGCGGGACACGGCGCGCGCGAGGTCCTCGAGCCGCGCCGCGAGATCGCCGTCGACGCGGAGCGGGCCCTCGACGGCCACGACGCCGCCGGCGCCGCCCGCGGGCGCGAGGGCCTCGCGCAGGCCGTCGAAGAAGCCCTTCGAGGCGCGCCGCGCCTCGTCGACGCGCTCGCGGAGCCCCGGGTCCGCCATGCGAGCGAGCAGGCCGGCGCCGCGCCGCTCGTTCCACAGGCGCCCGAGGACGACGCCCATGCCGCGCGAGCTCACGCGCTCGCCGAGCGCCTCCGCCGCGGTGTCCTCGAAGTCGTGCGCCTCGTCCACGACGATCGCGTCCACGTCGGGCAGGAACGACGCGCCCGACCGGCGCAGCGCGAGGTCGGCGAGCAGGACGTGGTGGTTCATCACCAGCACGCGCGCCTCGTCGGCGCGCCGCCGCCCGGCCTGGTACGGGCAGGCCGCGTAGTGGGGACAGGCCTTGTGGAGGCAGTTCCCGCTCTCGGCGCGCACCGAGTCCCACACGTCGTCGCGCACGAGGAAGCCGAGGTCCTGCCGGCTGCCCGCGCCGCGGGCGAGCGCCGCGTCCACCTCGTGCAGCTGGCGACGCGACTCGGCGTCGGGGAAGAGGTCGCCCGACGGCTCGAGCGCGAGACGCAGCCGTCGCGTGCAGATGTAGTTGCCCCGCCCCTTCACGAGGGCGAAGCTCGTCTCCCAGGGGAGGGTGCGTGCGAGCAGGGGCAGGTCCCGCGTCGCCAGCTGCTCCTGGAGGGCGATCGTGCTCGTCGCGACGGCGACCTTCATGTCGTTCTCGGCCGCCCAGCGCAGCGCGGGCACGAGGTACGCGAACGACTTGCCCACCCCGGTCCCCGCCTCGACGAGGAGGTGGCGTCCCGCCCGGAGCGCCTCTTCCACGGCGCGGGCCATCCGGACCTGCTGGGGCCGGGGCTCGTAGGCCGTAAACGCCGCCGCGATCGGGCCGCCCTCCCCCAGCGCGAGGTCCACGGTCAGTTCGGGGAAGGACGCGCCGATGGTGGAGGGGCTCCGGCCCGGCGCCGAGGGGTCGGGGCTCCCGAGAGGCGGGAGTCGCCCTTGTCCGTCCGGCGACGGGCGGGCTATCCTACGGCGCTTGTCCCGGGAGGCTTTGCGACGACGCCATGACACCGAGTGCCCCGTCCCTTGTCCGTATG